>BNTO01000150.1 GCA_025996655.1 Alphaproteobacteria bacterium | reverse complement strand
TTCGCGTAATGTTCCAATACCCTCTTTCTAAAATCTGTACTGTAAGCCAAATTAAAACCGTTAACAAAAATCACTAATAGGGTTTACATTTTTTTTGCAAATTTTTCAAGCCGCTTAGCTATACACGCGCTTTTATGAAGCTCTAATTTTCAAAAAAACAGCCAAAATTACCAAAAACTTGAAAAACTGAGAGAATTGACCTTTGCAGGAGGTCTAATATGCGACACAACTAAGAAGTTGCTCTCCGCCCACCCCCATAAAATATCACAAATCCGTTATGAGATAATGAATAAAAATATTATTTTTCAATGTTTATATTTTGTTTACAGTTATTTAACGTTTTTCTGCTATCCTATGAGGGTAGGCGGGGAGCAACCTCTTTGTTGTGCTGCATGTTGGGAAAAAATCCAATATTTTTAGCGGATGGCGTATACAGAGGATTCCCGCGAAACGAAAATTGAGGTTTTGCAAACGTAAGTGCCTTTTTTAAACAGCTTAGGGTTTATATCTGCGCGCAACAAGATACATTTCCGCCGAATCGGCACGGCTCGCGTGTGGCTTAAAATGAGAAATTTTACGAAAATGTTTTTTTATAGGGGCGAGTAATTCGGCCTCTGTCCCTCCACGCAAAACCTTGGCAATAAGATGTCCCTCCGGCGCTAAAATTTGAGGGCATAATTCCCATACGTGAGAAATCAAAGACATAATGCGCACATAATCTATTTTTGAAATACCGCAGGAAGGGGCTGCCATATCACTCAGCAAAACTTGAGCAAAGCGCCCTTCCAGGGCTTCCAAGAGCCGCGCCACAGCTTGCGTTTCCGTAAAATCTCCTTGAACAAACGCCACTCCTTCAAGCGGGGCGATCTCTTGCAAATCCAGGCCAACAAGGCGTCCGCCTTTAGCGCGCTGTTGCGCCACTTGAAGCCAACCGCCGGGCGCACAACCTAAATCGACGATATTTTGGCTGGGCTTAAAAATTTTGTATTTCTGATCAATCTCCCTCAGTTTAAAGGCGGCTCTTGAGCGGTAGCCCTCCTGGTGCGCCCCCTCCACATACGGGTCGTTCAGTTGGCGCAAAAGCCACGCTCGCGAAGACGAACTACGCTTTTTTTTACTGTTAAGTGTCGTAACTTTTTCGCGCATGTTGGTTTTTCATGTACCCGTCAACAGACTTTTTGTCAACAAAGAAACTAAGCCCAACGAGGGGGTTTAGCAAAAAGCGTAAAAAGCTTCATCAACAACAAAGAAAAAAGAGAGGCACCTCATTGTTTTCGTAAAGGGGCATCGTTCTCCCAATGCCCAGCGAACGTTGCATTTCCTTCCTTGTCTATCAGTATTCCAGCACCGGACCTTTTCCCTAATTTCCAATACCCCATATACATTGTCCCATCCTCGTACTGTTGAACACCCAAACGGTCAGGTACTTGTTCACCTTGTTTAGTGGCTTTTCCCACATAGGCAGGTTCGTCTCCGATCTGACGTCTATAGTGCTCCAGTTTTTCAATATCAGGAGGGCTTAGGAGATCTTCTACAAATATATTGTATATCCAGTTCCTTGCTTCAATGACTTCACCATTCCCGTTCTACAGTTTTCCTGGGCCGGACCGTACATTATCCGTCCACGATCCTTCGAACTTAGATCCATCAGGATAAGCCATAGAGCCGCGACCATGTTTTCTTCCCTTCTTGTTTAATTCTCCCGTGTACGCGCATCCGTCGTTATAAACAACCGAGTATTGACCACCTGAGCCCAGGCTGCTCGTACTCGTTTCCTTAGCTAGGTCTTTATAACTACGGTTGTAGTTCGCTTTTTGAATCGCAGAAGCAGGGACCAATACAGCCCTGCTGACAACTACTGCACTACCGGCGTAGTGTGGTGGTGGGATAGGTGGCCGGCCTTCGCGTGCAGGAATGTCTTGCAACGCACTTTTTTGGGATCCTTCAGAATATTTCTTAACGTCGTTATTATCGTAGCCTTTCCCACTACACCACATCGGCCCATTCGTGCAAAAGAAAGCAACAGACAAAAAGAAAGAAGCAGGAACTTGCATAAACGGCCCTCTAAGGGTTTTTCAATGATTCATTTTGAGGGATAGAAAACCCCTTTGTCAAGCTTTTTAAAAGCCCACGGCCTCCCAACAAAACACCTCGGCGCTAAACAACAAAAATATCTTTTCGTTTTTTTTCTAAAGCCGTATCGACATCCTCCCGCAGTTTAAAGGCCGCTCGTGAGCGGTACCCTTCCTGGTGCGCCTCTTCCACATACGGGTCGTTCAGTTGGCGCAAAAGCCACGCGCGCGAAGACGGGCTGCGTTTTTTCTTACTGTTGAGTGTCGTAACTTTTTCGCGCATGTTGGTTTCACAAAAATTCTTATGTCAATTGATCCTTCCATTTTTTTGAAAGAGTGGACACAAAAATATTACGAAACTTCTTAAAAACGCTTATTTTTTGCCTTTTTTCTCTTAGATCTCTTTGCTCCTCCTATATTCTTCTCCTCCTTAAATTCGCCGTCCTCCCAAATCCCTGCCTTGATGACTTCCCCTTTTTTATTGATCACTTTGCCGGCCCCATGCATGAAGTCGTTAGCAAAGTTTCCTACATACGTCTCTCCGTTGTCCAAGGTCTCAGTTCCCTTTCCTTCTATTTTGTCCGCTTTAAATTGTCCGATATACACGTGGCCATTTTCAAATGTTAATACGCCATCCCCATCCATCTTATCGTCTTTCCAGTTACCTTCATATTTATCTCCGTTAGGATATGTCAGAATTCCGTTTCCGTCTTTTTGCCGTTTTTCCAGTGTCCATGATACACGCTACCATCTGAGTATGTATAATACGCCATGCCCTTCCGCATCATCGTCCACAAGATCCCCCACATACGTATCTCCGTTTTGATAAACCAAAATGTCCGTATGAGTGGTCAAGCCAGCCGCATTAGCCACGTCTCCCAAAATTTCCAATAAACTCATGTGTTTTTCCAATCTACAATCTCCATAGGATCGCGTTATTTTGGTCCTATCGAGCTCTTTGTTTGTTGCAACAAACCAAGAGAATTCCTAGGTGCTTCGAAAGAAAACTAGAATTTAGG
>BNTO01000149.1 GCA_025996655.1 Alphaproteobacteria bacterium | reverse complement strand
AGGACTTGATCATGTCTCGTAAAAAATCCTGCAGACAGCGCAAGGCCCATCCCTTCCGGCCCTCTAACGCGCCGATTGGACTTCATGGGAAACAATCAAACCCGGACATTTCTAAATTGCGTTGACATAATCACGATGACGATAAACAGTAGCTTACTGCGCATTCCTTCGCCAAAGGTTCTCAACTTCTAACCTTTTTCGCCGCTCTTTCAAAGAGGACCCGTTCTTTTTGCCACTGAGCCAACGACTCTTGCTCCATTTTCCAACAACTCTGAAGGCAAAAACGCGTACGTTTGAGGTTCTGGACCAAATTTACATAGGCATAATTTTGCTGCATTTTGTAGGCATTCCAAGCCTTTAACATCACAGAATGATGAACAAAATCGTCCACAGACGGTGAAGAGAGTGCCAGCAACAGAGATTGCTGGGGCTGAGTTTCGTTGGCGACAGGAAAGAGCGACGCAAAGGCGGCTTGCTTTTGCATAAGTTCCATCAAAAACATGCGATGTTGCCGCTCTAAACGCTGGCGTTCTGCGCGCAACGCCACAATGCGTGTTTCCAATTGGCGGATCTGTTCAAGATTGTTCGCAGGCGCCTCCTTTTTTTTGAAAGATTTTTTGTCGGAAATTTTTAAATTTTTTTTAAATTTTTTTTTCAAAACTTTGGGATGGGCTCTCGGCTTTTCTATAATAATATCCATCCCGATCGCCTCGCACAGCACGGCGCCTCCGGTCCAAAGTCCACCTAATAATCCCCCTAATGAAAAGAAAAAAACTTTTATTCTCACCTTGTACTCTTCCCTTTTTAAACGTTTTTCCAAAAACTAAGCCGACGCGTGCGACGCCCCTACGCTTTGCAGCAAAGACTCTCCCGTCATTTCCGCAGGTGCTTCCAAGCCCAAACAAAATAAAACGGTGGGGGCCATGTCTTGGAGGCCCGGCTGCGCCGTCGCCCGAGGCGAGAGTTCCCAAGATTTCGGCGCATGAACCGCCACAAAAGGTACGGGATTCGTTGTGTGGGCCGTGTGAGGCGAGCCGTCTGCTTCACGCATATATTCTGCGTTGCCATGATCAGCCGTTAACAAAACGACATACGCATGCGCTTCGGCCGCAGCCACAAGGCGCTGAAGGTTTTGGTCCACGCACGCAAGAGCCTGCTCTGCCGCCGCCAAATCTCCTGTGTGCCCTATCATATCCGCATTAGCGTAATTGACAATAATGCCATCAAATCGCTCGCTTTCAAGCGCGGCCACAACCTCGCGCGTGATCTCGTCCGCGCTCATTTTGGGCGCTGAATTGTAGACGGCCACTTTGGGCGAGGGAATCAAAATGCGCTCCTCGCCTTCAAAAGGCGCCTCTTGGCCGCTGAGAAAAAACGTCACGTGAGCATACTTTTCCGTTTCCGCTACACGCAATTGCTTCTTTCCTTGCGCGGCGAGGCAAGCCCCCAAAGAATTTTGAAGCGATTCTTTTTGAAACATGGGCGTACAAAAAGATTGAAAAGTTTCGTCATATTCCGTCAAACTTATAATGTCAGCGAAACGCGGAAAAGCCTTGCGCGGGAATTCCTTAAAGTCAGAGTCGCCCAGCGCCCGCACAAGTTGCCGCGCGCGATCCGCACGAAAATTCATAAAAAGGAGGCCGTCATTAGGGTGCGGCGGGCAAAACGTACCAAGAAACGTGGGCTCAATAAATTCGTCCGAAATTTTGCCGTAATACTCTTCCTCAAAAACGGCGTGAAAATCGTCGGCCACCAAATACCCATCCTGCTCGGCAATGAGGCGGTAGGCGTCCTCCGTGCGCTCCCAGCGTTTGTCGCGATCCATGGCGTAAAAACGCCCGCAAAGCGAGACAATGCGCACGTTGGCGGGCAGGGTAGGCGTGAATTCTTCAAGGAAGGCGAGGGCGCTGCGTGGGGGCGTGTCGCGGCCGTCAAGGAAGGCGTGAACGCAAACGGGGATATGTTCGGCCGCCAAAATCTGGACAGCCGCCAAAATGTGTCGCATGTGAGAGTGCACGCCGCCTTGGGAAAGGAGGCCCGCCACATGCGCTGCGCCTCCTTTTTCTTTGCGATTTTGAATAAATTTTTGAAGGACGCTATGGCGCGCAAACGCGCCGGAGGAGAGGGCGGCGTCAATGCGGCAGAGATCTTGTTGAAGGACGCGGCCTAGGCCAAGGGTTGCGTGGCCGACTTCAGAATTCCCCATTTGCCCTTCGGGAAGGCCAACCGCGGGGCCCGAGGCCTCTAAGAGGGTGAACGGATTTTCTGCGCACAATTTTTTAAAAAAGGGGGCTTTTTGCGTAGCGTCGCCGGGGCCTGGCGTAGGGCGCACGCCCCAGCCATCCAAAATACACAGAAGGACTTTGGGGGAGCGGTTTTGTTTTTGCCCCTGTTCTTGCTCCAATGTCTGACGTTGTGGAGGAGATTCTGTCATGGCATTTTTTCCAAAAATTGGGCCATCAAAGAATCGCGCGCCATTGTTTCTGCGTCAAAAGAGCCATCCTTCAGCGCGATTTCGCGTTGGATTTGCTGGACAAAAGAGGCACGCGTAGAGGCGGAGGCGAGAGACTTCGCCAAGCGATTCGCCCGCATCCTTAAAATAAGAATCGCGTCGGCTCGTGCAGAGCTTTTGTCAAAGCCGTTTTCCATCGTTATAATAGGAAACGTTGATTTCTCGGTACCCGACGCGTTTTTGACAGGATGAAAAGGCGACGCCTCTTGAGGAGGCGCTGCGTTTCCGAAAAGATCCTGCGCCTGAAAAGGACTCGCCCCCTCTTCTGTTTTCTTAAGTACGGCCTTTTTCACGTTTTGCCCCTTTTTTAGAGTCCGCGACCATTATTCCTCAAAACGAAGGAGCAGGCAAGGCACTAAAACAGCCCCAAGGGAGAGGCGGAAGAAAGGCTACCTGTCTAGTCCCAAATTCTTGTTGTATAATTCTTGAGCAAACTCCGTCGACTCTTTCCCCATCTTTTTAGCAACAAATTCTACGGGAGTAAACCCTTTTATCGCCTTCAATCTTTTTCCAAAGTTATAGGCATTGATAAAATCTTTTAAATGATTCTTTAAGGACTCTTCGTCTTTGTAATAATACTT
>BNTO01000148.1 GCA_025996655.1 Alphaproteobacteria bacterium | reverse complement strand
AAAGACAAAGACGTTCGCATCGGCGCTCAAAGTAAGCATAAATTTTGGAGGGGATACAAAAAGCATGTGAGCGTAGACATGCGGTCCGGGCTCATCAACAAGGTTGCTGTCCCAAAGGCGAACTAAATTTTTTGCTCGAACGTTTCCTATGTTGCTTAAAAAACCGAACATCGTGACAGCCGCGTCTAAAAACGCTAATGTAGCAAGGAGAGCAAGAGTTTTTGCAGGGTTTTGGTGAGCGGGGAAAAAAATTTTTTGCTAGAGATTTTTTCGGAAGAAATTCCTGCGCGCTTTCAAAAACGGGCTGGTCAAGACGCGCAAGAAAAAATGAAAAATCTTTTAGCCGAGAGAGTCATGACGTATTCTCACGTGAGGGCGTCTTGTGCGCCTCGCCGCCTTTTTCTTCTTGTGGAAGGTCTTGACGAAGAGTCGGTAGCGCCAGCGGAAGAAAAAAAAGGCCCCAAAGTAGGAGCCCCCGAAGAAGCCTTGGCCGGCTTTTTGCGCGCAAATGCTCTGCAGGAATCGGATCTCATCGAAAGGAACGGCTATTTTTTTGCGACGCTTACGCAGCCGAATGTGCAATTTAAAGAGCGCGCCTCTGAAATCGTCCTTGACTTTATAAAAAAGATGCCTTGGCCGAAATCCATGCGCTGGCCGAATCCGCGCGCCCCACTTACCAAAACCTTTCCTTGGGTGCGTCCCGTCCACTCTGTTTTGTGTTTGCTGGACACCGAGCCTCTCGTCTTCGACCTTCCCGAGTGGGGCCTCACGACAGGAAACGTAACTTTTGGGCATGTGTCTTTGGCACCCGAGGCGTTGACGATCGCGTCGCCCGCTGCCTACATCGAAACGCTCCGCGCGCATTTTGTTCTTGCCGATTATGATGAGCGCCAAAAAACGATTGCGGCTGCGTGCCAAACTGCCCTGGCCCCTCAAAATTTGGTGCTCAAGCCTGACGCCACTTTGTTGGACGAAGTGACGGGCCTAGTGGATTATCCTTTTGTGATTCTGGGGCGCATAGAAACGATGTTCATGACTTTGCCCGCCGAGGTTTTGACGACGGCCATGCGCGTACATCAAAAATATTTTACGACCGAACAAAAGGGGGAAATCGCCCCATTTTTTTTGGCTTTGGCCAACCGGCCGGATACGGAGGGCGTTATTCAGCGCGGCTTTGAGAAGGTTTTGCGCTCGCGCCTGAGTGATGCGGCGTTTTTTTACAAGGAAGATTTGAAGCAGCCCCTCGCATCCAAAGAGCCCCTTTTAAAAAATATTATTTTTCACAAAACTTTGGGAACCCTCTCTCAAAAAGTCGAGCGCCTTATTTTCTTAGCACCTCGGGCGGCGGAGGCGGCGCGTCTTTGCAAACTGGATTTGGTGTCCCATATGGTAGGGGAATTTGAGGAATTGCAAGGGATTATGGGCACGCATTATGCTCTCAAACAGGGCGTCGCGCCTGAAGTGGCGGCAGCTATCGAGGAACACTACAAACCCTTGGGGGCTAAGGATACGCTGCCCGTGACGGATTTGGGGAAGGAGCTCGCTTTGGCGGATCGCCTCGATTCTCTTGTTGGATTTTTGGGCGTAGGCATCAAACCGACAGGCTCCAAGGATCCGTTTGCTTTGCGGCGCGCAGCCCTTGGCATCCTTCGCCTTTTTTTGGAAACGCCTCCAAAAGCGTCAAAAGACGCGTCCGGCGCAATCGGAGCGGCTCCTTTAGAAAATTTAGCGCAAAAAATTCAAAAAGCGCTTCAGGCCTATCGTCATCAAAATATTGCGTTGCGTCCGGAAACAAAAGGCGCGGTGACAACGTTTTTGTTGGAACGCCTTGCTTTTTACCTCAAAGATCAAAAGAATATGCGCTATGACGTTGTGCAAAGCGTTCTCTCTTTTGCCGAAAAGCAAGAGGATTCTCTAGATGTAGCGGATCTTTTTTTGCGAGCTCACGTTTTGCAAGCTGAGCTTTCTCTTCCTAGAACTGCTCCTCTCTTGGCGCTTTTCGGGCGTGTTCAAGGATTGTTGGGGGGAGCAAAAACAGAAAAGGTTATTCAGCCGGCCTTTTTTGAAACAGAGGAAGAACGTGCGGCCTTAAAAGTTTTAGAAGACACCAAAAGAAACGTTGCCGAAAGTCTCAAAAAACAAGATTATGCCGATGCTCTCGCACACATCGCTTCGCTTGTGAAACCCTTTGCGGCCTTGTTGGAGGCTGTCCAGGTTCATACCGAAAATTCGGATGTGCGCCAAAATCGCCTCGCGCTTCTGGCGCGCGTTTTAGCGCTCTTCGACAGTGTAGCAGATTTTCAAAAAATTCAAGAATAATGCCATGGTGAGGAGAAGAAAATGGAACAGCCTCCTGTAACACCGCGCTCCGCGCTTCATACACGTCCCAAGAGTCAAGGTTGTTTTTTGGTCGGAAAAAGCTTGAAACCTGTTGTTGCGCCTATTTATAAAAAAAATGGTATTTTTTACGCCGAAATTTTTCTCAATTGGTCCCACATTGTGGGCGAGCGCTACAGCCGCCTGTGCCGTCCCGTGCGTATTACGGGTGACAAACCAAACGCGACGCTTTATGTCGGCGCGTCACGTGCCGTTGCCGCCGAAATGTTTTACTCCGTTCCCACTCTTTTAGAGCGCATTCATCACTATTTTGGCTTTCAAATTTTGGAGTCTATGCGTTTTGTGAATGATTTTAGCTCTCCACACATGGCTTCTACGTTTTCGCCCAAAAAAGAAGAGGCAGCGCCCCAAAATAGCGAAGAAGCGGATGCGTCTTGGAAGGGAGACGACATCACCTATCCCCCTCTCCGCGAGGCGTTGATGCGTTTCCAGTCCTACATGAGAAAAATAAAATAAGAGGATAAAACCCTTTCGGGTCTTCTCCATTTTATACTATACTACTTCCTTTTAAAAAATCGCATAAGTATGCTAGGGATCATGGGGTAGTATTTATATGTCAACGCAATTTGAGAATGTCATGTTTGTGCAATTTAGGTGTCTAGTCCCAAATTTTTGTTGTATAATTCTTGAGCAAACTCCGTCGACTCTTTCCCCATCTTTTTAGCAACAAATTCTACGGGGGTAAACCCTTTTATCGCCTTCAATCTTTTCCCCAAGTTATA
>BNTO01000147.1 GCA_025996655.1 Alphaproteobacteria bacterium | reverse complement strand
GAATTATACAACAAGAATTTGGGACTAGACAGGTATCGGACCCCATAATACTCGGTATCGATACTTTGTACAAAATACTACATGATACTTTAGATCGTATGTACTATGAGAACCCTTTCGATACTCCGTCTATTCTGTCTTCTTACTTCTGCGCTGGTAGGTTATACTGAAGTTCTCGCCTAAAGGCGAGGGTGTTCAACCATCCCGCGTAACTACATAAAGGGACACGGGAGAAAATGTTCCAATAAAGAGGTAATAGATCTAAGGAAAAAGGCGGAGAAAAACACGTTTTACCTGTTCCTGCGCAGCCTTTCGAAGAAAAACTCAAAAACCCATAAATTCTGCCGTTTCTGTCCATAAAAAATAAGAAGAAAGGGTGTGTTGGGGAAAGATCCTTTTTATGTGTTGGCCATAATTTTTCAGTTGTTGTTGGTAGGCCTGAGGAATGTCACGGGGCGAACGCGGAACGTGAGGCGTTGTTTTGACTTCAATGATGACAGCTCTCGTCGCATCGACATAAAAATGATCCATGCGAAAAGTTTGGGCGCCTTTGTTTTCTTTAAGATCGGGCGCCGCTGAAAACGCAACTTCGGCGCGTCCGCCTCGAATAAAACAAAATTCTTTTTTTTGCGGAAGACTCAAAAGCGTTTGAAGCGGAATGGAGCGAATGAGACCCTCCAAATATTTTTGATTTTCAGGCGTTGCTGCGTCTTCGCCCCAATGCCAAAGGCGTTCTAGCGCCTTTTTTTCGTCACAATCGTGCTGGGCTATGTCTTGAATGAGGCTGTGGATAAGAATCCCACGTAGAGCTTCAAGAGATTGCTCCTCCCTCTTTTCCGGAAGCGGTTGGATGCGCGCCTCAAAATCTTTAGGAAAAAACGGAAAGAGAACGCGTTCCTCGTGCGGCTCCGGCGGAATTTCTTGCAGAGGCGGCGACGGCACTTCCCCAGCAAACAACGTAGGCCCCAGGGCTTCTGTTATAAGGGCGTGCCAGCCCTCCTTTCTTTCGAGCCCTACAGGATAGAGCCCGTCTTGGGCGCGCGTCATGGCGACATAAAGCAAACGACGATTTTCATCCAAAATTTTGTCTTCGGCAACTTGGCGAATTTTTTGCGCTGCGTCTGATGCAAGTGTTGCCGGAGGCAGAAGGATAACGCCCTCATAGTCCAAGGGCGCCTCAGGCCCTTCCCCTTTATCTCCTGCAGACGTCTCCCCTTTTTCGAACCAGACCCACTTTTCTTTGCTGAGCCCAGAATTTTGGGGTTTATCCACAAGGAAAACAATCGGGGCTTGCAATCCTTTGGAGCCGTGCACCGTCATGAAACGAATGCCCTTCGTCCCGGAGCCCGCAGCTTTCTTCGGCGTGATTTTTTGAAGATACTCTAAGAACTTCACGTAGTGCGGCCCTTTTTTCTCTAGGAAATTCAATGTTTCTTCAAGGAACGTATCAAAAAGAAGGGACGTTTCTCGGTAGATTTTTGCAAAAGGGGGCTGCGCGGAAGCAAGAGCCCTATAAAAAAAAATGTAGAAAGATTCCTTGTTTTGAATTTTTTCAAAATCTTGCAGCCAAGGTTCGAGTTGATTTTTTAAAGAAAGCGTTAGGGTACTGTCCGCCTTGAAAATAACGTTCAACAAAGAGGAGGGGCGCTTGTAACATAGGGAAAAAAGTTGTTCTTCGGAAACGGAAGGTTGAAAAAATGGGCTTTTCACCAACATTGCCAAAGCGTAATCGTCTTGAGGAAAAAGTAAAACACGCACAAAAGCCAGCAAAACATCCCAAACTGCGCTCGTCGTCATCGAAACTTTATCCGGTCCCGTGATCGGAAGCCCCCTTTCCTGGCATTTTTTTTGAATCATTTCAAAAAGGGTTCCGCGATTTCTTAGCAAAACAAAAATATCTTCGGGACGCACGATTCGCCCTACGCTTGGCAAAACAACCTTTTGTTCCAATAATTTTTGCAAAGATTCGGCAACCACGTTGGCCAACGCCTCATCAAGGGATTGCTCCTCTTCAACTTTAACGGAAATTCCCTGCACAAAACTTTGTGTTGGCCGTACCGCTTCATGCGTTTCATAGCGATTGTGGAAACACAGCCCCCGCGGATTTTTTTTAAAAACGTCATCAACAACGTTCAAAATCGCAGCCCCTGTTCGATAAGACTTTTGCAGCGTAAGGCGCTGAAACGCTCCGCCGCGAGATTCTAGGATTTTTTGAAAAACAGACGCGAGGGTATCAAACAAATGAGGCCGCGCGCCTTGAAAACTGTAAAGGGATTGCTTGATATCGCCCACCACAAAAAGCGTGCTTTCGGCTGTTGCAAACAGCGTCAACCATTGCAGCGTGAGTTGCCATTGCTGCGGGCTGATGTCTTGCGCTTCGTCAATAAAAATATGGCGAAAAGGAAAAGCCGCCCAAACAGCGTTTTTGAAAGACGCATCAAGCGCAGCTTTTTCCAGCAAAGTGTTCGCTTTGGCGACAAGATCCTCAAAGTCCACCGTGTTTTGCTCTTCTTTGCGTTTTTGGTAACGCTGCAAAATAAGGTTCGCAACCGCCACAAAATCCTGCGTGGCCTGAATGAGCCCACGCGTTTTGCGTTGCAGATCGTCATCAAAATAGTTTTGCGCCTGATTTTGGATGAACTCCGAAAATTTGGGATATTTTTTTTGAAAAGACGCGCTAAAACATTTTTTCCGAAGCGTTTGCGCGCGCGTGAAAAAAACGTGAGCGTAACGGCGCGTTTGAAGTTGTTCCAGGATCTCTCTGTCTTGCGTGTTCACTTCGACCAAAGAAAATGCGGCGAGCGCATGTTGGACGCGCGCTTCGTCAAAAGAAAGAGGAGTTTCAGAAAAAGCACATTTTTCTTTTAAAAAGCTTGAAAAATTCGCCTCGCTTTGCGTTCGCAGAAATTGGGAAAGTTCATAGCGCTGGGAGAAAAGCGCCAAAAGGGTTTCGTCCACTTGATCAAACGAATAGGCCTGAAAAAGATTTTGAAAAGATGCGCTGTCTTCCATGAGGCATTCTTCCTGGACTTTTTTAAAAAGCTCTTTGGATTCCTCGGGCTCCAGCAACGTCAACGGGCCATACCTATGCGCTTCAAAAGAAAAAGTGGTCATAAATTCTTTGCAAAAGC
>BNTO01000146.1 GCA_025996655.1 Alphaproteobacteria bacterium | reverse complement strand
TATTGAGATATTACCTTGCAAGACTTCACAGAAAAACAAAATGTTACTCCAAATCCGCAGAAATGTTGAGAATTTCTAACTCCTTATTCGTTAATCGATACCTGCTCCCCTTATTAAGATAATCCCAAATTTTCCTTATGGACTAAAAAACAAGATTGACATCTCTCAAGCAAAGAGCTATAAAGAGAGAGTCGGCTGTGAAAGCGCTAAAACGTTGGGCAGTGGGCTTTGATCTTTGATTAGTTTTTATATTTTTTTGAAGTGGTACATAGGCGGCGTTGTCCGAAATTTTTTCTGGACTTTTCTGCAAATGTATTGAAACTTCTTCAGTGATTTGTGAAAGTTCAGTCAATTCTCATTGAACATGAGAGTTTGATCCTGGCTCAGAACGAACGCTGGCGGCATGCTTAACACATGCAAGTCGAACGCATAACGGGGTTTCGGCCCCATTATGAGTGGCAGACGGGTGCGTAGTGCGTGGGAACATACCCTTAGGTTTGGAATAACAGTTGGAAACGACTGCTAATACCGAATGATCCTGGGAAGGCAAAGATTTGTCGCCTAGGGAGTGGCCCACGTTAGATTAGGTTGTTGGTGGGGTAATGGCCTACCAAGCCTGTGATCTATAGCTGGTTTGAGAGAATGATCAGCCACACTGGGACTGAGATACGGCCCAGACTCCTACGGGAGGCAGCAGTGGGGAATATTGGACAATGGGGGAAACCCTGATCCAGCAATGCCGCGTGAGTGATGAAGGCCCTCGGGTTGTAAAGCTCTTTTATCAGGAAAGATAATGACGGTACCTGATGAATAAGATCCGGCTAACTTCGTGCCAGCAGCCGCGGTAATACGAAGGGATCTAGCGTTGTTCGGAATTACTGGGCGTAAAGGGTGCGTAGGCGGCTTTGTAAGTTTGATGTGAAAGACCTGGGCTTAACCTGGGAATGGCATCAAAAACTACAAGGCTCGAGAGCGAGAGAGGAAAATGGAATTGCGAGTGTAGAGGTGAAATTCGTAGATATTCGCAAGAACACCAGTGGCGAAGGCGATTTTCTGGCTCGATATCTGACGCTGAGGCACGAAAGCGTGGGGAGCAAACAGGATTAGATACCCTGGTAGTCCACGCCCTAAACGATGAATGCTAGACGTTGGGAGCTTGACTCTCAGCGTTGCAGCCAACGCGTTAAGCATTCCGCCTGGGGAGTACGGTCGCAAGATTAAAACTCAAAGGAATTGACGGGGACCCGCACAAGCGGTGGAGTATGTGGTTTAATTCGACGCTACGCGAAAAACCTTACCAGCTCTTGACATGGAACGTTTAGAGGCCAGAGATGACTTCTTTCATTTAGTTGGCGTTTACACAGGTGCTGCATGGCTGTCGTCAGCTCGTGTCGTGAGATGTTGGGTTAAGTCCCGCAACGAGCGCAACCCTCGTCATTAGTTGCCATCAGGTTAAGCTGGGCACTTTAATGAGACTGCCGGTGATAAGCCGGAGGAAGGTGGGGATGACGTCAAGTCCTCATGGCCCTTATGGGCTGGGCTACACACGTACTACAATGATGGTGACAAAGGGCGGCGAAGGGGCAACCTGGAGCGAATCCTCAAAAATCATCTCAGTTCAGATTGTCCTCTGCAACTCGAGGGCATGAAGTTGGAATCGCTAGTAATCGTGGATCAGCATGCCACGGTGAATCCGTTCTCGGGTCTTGTACACACTGCCCGTCACACCATGGGAGTTGGTCTTACCTTAAGCCGATGTGCTAACCGAAAGGAGGTAGTCGGTCACGGTGGGGTCGATGACTGGGGTTAAGTCGTAACAAGGTAGCCGTAGGAGAACCTGCGGCTGGATCACCTCCTTTTTAAGGTTTTTGCCTTAATGGATGGCGCTTCCTATTTACCATTTCAAAAAAAGACCCAAAGGGCTAGTAGCTCAGTTGGTTAGAGCACACGCTTGATAAGCGTGGGGTCGGAGGTTCAAGTCCTCCCTGGCCCACCAAACTTTCTGGGGGTGTAGCTCAATTGGTGGAGCGCATGCTTTGCAAGCATGAGGTCGTCGGTTCGATTCCGTCCACCTCCACTTTAGGGAGTTGGTGTCGTTTGGGGGTGTAGCTCAGTTGGTAGAGCGCATGCTCCGCAAGCATGAGGTCGTCGGTTCGATTCCGTCCACCTCCACCAAAGAGGCGTTGTGGGTGAGGAGGAGAGAGTTGAGAAAGAATGTATTGTGGATACATTCTTTCTCAGGTTTCTTCGGAAATCTTGGTTTTTAAACATTGTGAAGAATAAAAAAAGAAAATCAAATTTGTTTTAAAAAAAAGACAAATTAGGGTTTTTCTAGAATTTTTGATTTTACTTTAAAGTCATTGGATTGACTTTGAAAGTGAGACTGAGAAAGAAAAGAGAAATCTTTTTTAAGAATCAAGCGCAAAAGGGCATTCAGTGGATGCCTTGGCATTGAGAGGCGATGAAGGACGTAGAACGCTGCGATAAGCTGTGGGGAGGTGCGAACACCCTGTGATCCACAGATTTCCGAATGGGGCAACCCGCCGCATGTGCGGCATCTTTGGCTGAATTCATAGGCCATCGAGGCGAACCTGGGGAACTGAAACATCTAAGTACCCAGAGGAAAGGACATCAAACGAGACTCCGCTAGTAGTGGTGAGCGAACGCGGATCAGGCCAGTCGTTTTTGGAAAGGTAGTGGAAAAGAGTTGGGAAACTCTGCGATACAAGGTGATAGCCCTGTACACGGTTACTGAATAAGGACGCATGAGTAGGGCGGGACACGTGGTATCCTGTCTGAATATGGGGGGACCATCCTCCAAGGCTAAATACTCCTGACTGACCGATAGTGAACAAGTACAGTGATGGAAAGGTGAAAAGTACCCCAAGTAGGGGGGTGAAATAGTCCTGAAACTGGATGCTTACAATCAGTTGGAGCGGGTTTATCCCGTGACAGCGTACCTTTTGCATAATGGGTCAGCGAGTTCGTGTCTGTAGCAAGCTTAAGCCGATAGGTGTAGGCGTAGGGAAACCGAGTCTTAATAGGGCTCTTTCCCTTTTCACGACGGAACTTAGCTCCCGCCGTGTGTCTGCCGAGTACAGTCTGTTCGTATTCGGAGTTTGGTTGGATTTGGTA
>BNTO01000145.1 GCA_025996655.1 Alphaproteobacteria bacterium | reverse complement strand
CGATGCTGATGGTGAGATCGTTGGTGCCCAGCGTTATTGCGGCGGCGGTAGAGCCTCCTACAACTTTTGTCCACGTTTGCGCGGCCGTTGCGGCGTAGGTGCCACCGCTCACCGTCAGCGTTGTTCCAGAGACTGCGCTCGCCGTTAGCGCACCGGCCTCAAGCGTTATATTTCCCGTATAAGCTGTCAAATCTCCCGAAAGTGTTTGCGTGGCATCGCCTTTTTTCAGAATTGTTGTCGTCGCGTCTCCCGCCGTGGTTAACATTTGCCCAGCAAAATCACCATCCACCGCGCCGGCCAAAGTTAACATACCGCCCTTTTGCTGGAAATTAATGAGTCCTGCGCCCTCTAGCCCGCCTAAAGAAAACGTCCCTCGCCGATAATAAATATCCCCATCTACCGTCGCCCCTCTTTCTACGGTAAGATGGCCCGTTCCTGTAGCCGTGCTTGCCGAATTATAAGAGACCTGAATCATCGCCCCTGAAGACAAAACGAGGGTTCCTGTCTTAAGAGTCGCCGTAGCAACTTGCGAATTTCCACTCGCAAGACTGACAAGGGTACCAAGACCTAAACGTGTTTCCCCTAAAACCGTAAGGGTTGCGCTAGCGTTGTATCCGTTATACGCCATTTCCACAAGATTGTTACGGCCATTTCCACCCCAAGGAGGGGGATTTTCATTAACGAAGGAAAAATCTTTTTCAACAATAACCGTTCCAACGCCATCCCAGCCTATAACAAACTTACCATTGGCGGAGTTATAATTATTGCCCGGCGTAATACTCAAATTCCCACGCGTTGTTAGAGATTGATTCAAAATTTGTAAGGATCCCCTCCCAAAAGAAAAATCATCCATAACGATGAGACCGCTGCCTAGGATATTAAGATCCGCAGAATTCGAAAGTGTATCAATTTTTCTTATGATAGACCCAGGTTTCAAGTTGAGATTATAACAAGAGCCTGCCCCTGTAACATTCCTAGCCAAGATTAAAACGTCATCAGGCTCTCCCCCGACCAAAGTTCCTAAAAAATTAGATACGCCATTGAGCGTGAAAGAATGATTGTTTAGGACGAGGCGGCCTTCCCCGCCTAGCTGCGCCCAGGCTTGATTCCCCGTCAAAGTATAAGTCCCCGCATTAAGCGTGAGGATATTGGCCTGTGTGATGGCGCCGGCGGTGAGGGCGCCCTCATTGAGCGTCATATTTCCACTAAAAATTGTCATCTCTCCAAGCGTTTGGGCCTCTGCGCCATTTTTGGTAATGAGACCGGTTCCTGCAAGCGAGCCGGCATAGACACCGCCGCCTGTACGAAGGGTGAGATTATTCGCACCCAGCGTTATTGCGGCAGCGTCCGAGGAGCCTTCAATTTTTGTCCAACTTTGCGCGCCCGTTGCGGTATAGATGCCACCGTTCACCGTCAATATTTCTCCCGAAAGCGCACGTACCGCCAACGTCCCCTCCTCGACAACGACATTCCCCGTGAAAGCTGTCAAATTTCCCGTCAATTGTTCATTCCCTCCTCCTAATTTCGTCAAAGTTCCTGTTCCTGAAAGCGATCCACTGTAGGTCCCTCCGCCTACACTAAGGGTAAGATTATTCGCGCCTAACGCTATCACGCCGGCGGGGGTTATTCCAACAATTTTTGTCCACGTTTGCGCACCCGTTGCGGCATAGATGCCACCGCTCACCGTCAAGGTTCCGCCTCCTAAAACGGCCCCTGCCTTTAACGTCCCTGCTCCCACTTGTATATTTCCCACAAAATTTGTTAGGTCTCCTGCAAGAGTTTGAGTCATTGCAGCCTGGAACTCTTTCCAAATCAATCCTGATCCCCGCACCGTTCCCGTAAAAGGATCGGAGCCTCCTGCGAACCTAAGCACACTGTCTGCCGCCACATCAATGCTCCCCGTTCCAGATAACCCGTTCGCATGCATACAAAGAATACCGTGCGTAATCGTAATCGCCCCATGGTTCACGAGAGGCCCGGGATTCAAGCAAACCCCATAATCTATATTCGAAGTCTCAATCACCAAAGTTTTCCCGGCAGAAATCGTTAGGCCATCAGCATGATTGACGCGTAGAACATACCCTTTCACAACGATATTTCCTGAAAAATCCTTCATCGACCCTGCAAATATTTGCTCACTGTTTCCCATTTTGGTAATTGTCTCTGTTCCTGAAATCGATCCGCTGTAGGTCCCGCCTCCTACGCTAAGGGTAAGATTATTCGCCCCTAACGCTATCGCGGCGGCGGCGTTTGTCCCAACAATTTTTGTCCACGTTTGCGCACCTGTCGCGATGTAGGTGCCACCGCTCATGGTTAGCGTTTTTCCCGCCAAAACCGCGCTCACCGTCAACGTTCCCAACACATTGTTGATATTCCCCTTAAAACCTTCGAGACTCCCCGCTAGGATTTGTTCTCCCCCTATTTCTTCGGCGAGCGTTCCTGTCCCGCTTATCGTTCCGTTGAAAGTTCCTGTCTGTTCGCAAAGATTGAAGAGCCCTCCCGCTTCTAAAGCGACGCTCCCCGTTCCCTTTAGGCCGCGAACACATAACTGACCTTTTGTCACTGTTGCTGTTCCATTATTCGTCAAAGGCCCTGCAAAACAAAAATGCCCTGATGTCGACGCCGTCCCTACCGTTATGGATGCCCCGGAAGAAAGAGTCCAGCCCTCAGGATTGCTTATGACCAGGGCCCCATTTTCATCCTTAAAACTTCCCGTATAATTTTCTAGGTTGCCTGCGAACGTTTGCGTGGCGCTTCCTTTTTTTGTGATAAGGCCGCTCCCTGAAAACGAGCCGGGATAGTCGACGGCGCTGCCTAGGTTTAGGGTAAGATTGTTCGCACCCAGTCCTATAACCGTCCCCCCCTCCGATGGTCCTGTGAGTTTTGTCCACGTTTGATCGCCTAAAAGGTTGTAGGTCCCGCCGATCGTCGTCAGCGTTCCTCCCGCCGTTATCGCGCCCGCCGTCAACGTTCCATCTGTCACCATCATATTTCCTGTGAAACTTGCTAAAGACCCTGAAAACGTTTGTGTTCCCGATCTATTTTTCAGGATAAGTCCTGTTCCTGAAAGCGAGCCAGCGTAGGTGGCGTCGTTGTCGATGCAGAGGGTGAGATCGTTGGTGCCCAGCATTATTGCGGCGGCGTCCGAGGA
>BNTO01000144.1 GCA_025996655.1 Alphaproteobacteria bacterium | reverse complement strand
CGCGCGTTCGTGAAGCCTTATACAGGACGGCCCTTAGCGCTATAAAAGGAAAAGGAGAATTAAGAACTTTTTAGGAAAGGTTACGAGCTCATGATAAAACAGGAAAGCAAGCATTAATGGCGGTTGCACATAGATTGATTGGGATTCTCAACGCTAAAATGAAGCATTTTTATAACGGAGAAGATTTTTATTAAAAAAAGCTGCTTTTGAAAAAACATTTTTTCGGATTTCTTCACAAGAGCGTGGAATCTGTTGATAACGCGAAGAAGCGCTTGTGTATAACTCTGTGAAAAATATAGGGAAACGGAACTTTTCCGTTTTTCATGGAGTTATGCATAGGCGCTAGAGTTATCAACAGATTCTACGCCGTACTTCTGAAAAAAAGGCAAAGAACGATACAAGAACAAATGAAAAACATAGTTGACTGTACTACCCAAAATAACAAAAACTCCGAACATTCCAAAAATTCTTTTCATATAAAATCCTAACAAGCGCGTTGTACACTCACTTTTTTCTAAAAGTCTATAAAAAATTGCATCTAAAAATCCATCTTTATGAGATGATCCTTAGCCCGGCAGAACCGCCCCTAAGCGCGCCAAAATGCGATCTTTCCCCAAAAGGGGAAGTAATCTTTCCATTTCTGGGCCGGAAGCCTGCCCCGTCAAAGCCATGCGCAGGGGGCCGGCCATGCGAAGCCCCGAACGTTTTAAATTTTCCTGGACATACGCGCTCAAACAATCCCACGTTTCTTTGTCAACCTCATGGTGTTGCATCCACTCCAAAACTGCAGAAATATACGGGCAATCTTCTTTTGGAAGAACCTGCGGCGCAAGCGTTCCATGAAAAATATTCTGCCACACATCAATATCCTTCACGTCGTTCACAATCTCCCGTACGACCTCCCATTCGGCCGGCGTCATGGCCTGCAAGGAATAGGGATAATGCTCCCGCGCCTTCTCAAAAGGCAGCCGCCGAAGAATTTTTTTGTTCATGGTGTTCAGCGCTTTTTCATCAATACGCGCGCCGCCACGAATTTTCTCAAGATCAAAATGCTGCGCCAATTCGCTCAAATCATGGGTGATGTAAGGCGCAACGGAAGACCCCAAACTGGCCAAAAAGCAGTTAATGGCCATAGGTTCCATGCCCCCTTCGCGCAGATTTTTCAACGAAAAACTTTGTTCGCGTTTGGAAAGCGGGTTCCCCTCAGCGTCCGACAAAAGCGCCAAATGCGCAAACGTCAGATCGACAGGTCCTCCGTTGATCTCCTCAAAAATTTGGATTTGAACCGCAGTGTTGGTGACGTGGTCTTCCCCGCGAATAATGTGCGAAATATGAAAATCCCCGTCATCAACAACAGAAGAAAGCGTATACAAAAACGTGCCATCCTCCTTGATGAGGACGGGATCACTAACGCTGTGGCAAATATCAAAAGAAAGGGGCCCCTTCGAAAGATCCGTCCAGGCAACGAGCCCCTCCGCGAGTTTAAAGCGCCAGTAAGGGCGGCGCCCCTCTTTTTCCCACGTTTCAATATTTTTTTGCGTCGCCGTGAGCGCGGAACGATCATAAAGAGGTGGGGCCTTGCGCGCCAACTGAATGCGCCGCTTCTGTTCCAATTCTTCATTGGTTTCATAGCAAGGGTAAAGGCGCCCGCTTTCGATAAGTTTTTTTTGAATTTCTTGGTAGCGTGCCATGCGATCCGATTGCCGCGCAAACGCGTCGTAATCCAGGCCGAGCCACGTCAAATCCGCGTAGAGATTGTCGCTATATTCTTGTTTGGAGCGCGAGGCGTCCGTATCATCCAGTCGCAGCAAAAAAGTTCCGCCCCTTTTTCGGGCAAACAACCAATTCAAAACGGCAACACGCGCATTGCCGAGATGAAGATTTCCTGTAGGACTTGGCGCAAAGCGAACAGCAACAGACATGATCTCAATAAAATCTCACCCTTTTTCTACCACTCTAGCGTAATTTCTCGTGAGGAAACTACGCTTTTTAAGGGGGAAAGTGTGGGAGGTGGGTTCTCGAGAGGGCTACTTTAGGCCCTCGTTTAATTTCATTCGTAAGCCCCACTGCCAAGGACCGTTATAAAGGACGTTACCGTCTTTGTCCGTCAGGGTTCCCTCCCCTTGCTCCATGTCTTTCAACCAGTCGCCTACATACTTTTTCCCATTGGAGTATGTCAACGTCCCTTTGCCTTGCCTGCTGTCTTCTTTCCACTGCCCTTCATATGACCCATCAGAGTATGTCAACGTCCCTTTGCCGTCCCTCTTGTCTTCTTTCCACTGCCCTTTGTACGTCCCATCCAAGTAATGCATAGTACCCTCGCCTTCCCGCTTACCGTCGACCCAGTTTCCATCATACGAACAGTACGTCCACTTACAAACTCCGCGACCATGAGGCTGGCCCTTACCATTAAGTTCGCCCTGATAGCGTCCCCCTTGACACCACTGTCCTCTATAGATTGTTTCTCCATATTTATCTGTTAGGGTTCCAAACCCGCTCTTTTCGTCGTTTTCAAAATCTCCAACATATTTATTACTGTACCTTTCTATTAGGGTCCCTTTTCCTTCCTTTTTGTCTTCCTTCCACTCTCCGTCGTAAGTGTCGCCCCAATTAGGTATTGACACCCCTTTTCCCTCTCTTTTGCCTTTTACCCACGATCCATCATACTTGTCTCCTTCCAACGTCCTCCAAACGCCTTTGCCATGAGGCAAGCCCTCACTATTAACTTCTCCTTGATACCACGCTTCACCATCCCACCTGCCTCGACCAATCTCCTTTCCTTCGCCATCTGTAAGGACTCCATCTCCTTTTCGCTTTCCGTCTTCCCAGTCGCCAACGTACTTGTTTCCGTTGCCATACATCATCGTTCCTTTCCCGTGCTTTTCGCCACCTTTCCACTCCCCGTTGTAATCGCCTTCGTCCCACGCGTCCTCTGGGTTTCGAGTATAGACGCCTTGTCCTTCCCTTCGATTGTTTACCCAGTCGCCGACGTATGTAGCCCCGTATTTATACACCATCGTTCCTTTTCCGTGTTTGGAGCCAGCTTTCCACTCCCCGTCGTAATTGCCTTTGTCCCAGTATGCATGCTCCTCACCCGGAGTAAACACGCCGTGTCCTTCCCATTGATCGTCTATCCAATCGCCGACATACGTATCTCCGTTTGCATACTT
>BNTO01000143.1 GCA_025996655.1 Alphaproteobacteria bacterium | reverse complement strand
TACTCATTCCGTGCGGGCAAAACAGCTTCATCCGCGTTGTTAGCGCTAATGTATCTCCTTTCTTCATACGCGTCAGTGTCGTACGCGCAAAGTTGTTTTGTCCCTATTATTCGGTATCAATTCCTTAATGTTTTGTTTGCGGCCCTATCTTGATCATTCAGGTGTTCATCAGAAATTTGATATGTTGGGCCTTTCAGCATTTTTTTCTGTTCTTCATTCTATTTTCTGACATAACGCCCGTATCTTTCTTCAAGCGTGCAATTTCTGAGTCAAACACCAGTAAAATGTATCGTAAACGACGATCGCTGTATCGTACCGTATCGAAGGTATGAGTTTTTGGCTTGTAGATAAAGTATTTCAATGTGCAAGGGGCGTAAGGCCTCATTTTCTTATCGAAGGCGCTCTCCAAGTCTGTAAATAAAGGCAATCTCTCGTCTACGTGTCTTAACGCTGCTTGTCTTTTCGCCTCGCGATATATGGACTCCACGTCGAAGGTACGAAAATTTGTTGGAGTGCTAGAATTTGTCGGAATGCACCCTAAAATGCAGCTTATCACTATAGTTGCAAGGACCCTGTTAATACGATAAAATCTCATGCCCATCGGGCGAATAAGTTTTACCAACCTTAGGGTAATGCCTTTTTCTTCCTATTTCAACTTATTTGTGAGGCCACCGTTAATACGTACGACGCGGAAGGCGAACTTTTAAAATTGGTAGGGCCCTTTAAGGGGGAGCATCGGCAGATTGACTCAAAGCACCGTCCTCACATCAAATAAAGGCCACCGTTAACGTGCAGCGTTGTTCCCGTGATATAAGAGGCGCGAGTGGAAACCAAGAACGCCACGGCGTCCGCAACTTCTTCTGGCAAGCCCATACGCCCCAAAGGAACGTTCGAAAGCAACTTTTCTTTGACGGCATCGGTTAAAACGCGCGTCATCGCTGAAGAAATAAAGCCTGGAGCGACGCAATTCACCGTTATTCCGCGTGACCCTAGCTCCAACGCCAACGCTTTAGACATGCCAACCAAACCCGCCTTTGAGGCGCAATAATTCACTTGACCAGGATTTCCTGAAAATCCAACCACAGAAGAAATGTTGACAATGCGCCCGAAACGCTGCGCCAAAAAAGAACGCGCCGAAGCGCGGCACAAACGAAAGCAGGCTTCCAAATTTAATTTTAGCACAAGATTCCAATCGTTGTCTGACATACGCAAAATTAAATTGTCTTTTGTGATGCCGGCATTATTAATGAGAGCCCCAATAGGCCCAAGGGCCTCGGAAACTTTGGTAAACAAAGAGTCCGCCTCTTCTGCGTTCAATAAGTCCACAGGAAAAGAGACTAAGGAGCACGATTCGGTGGACAAATCCGCAACCATTGTTTGTAAAATATCCTCTTCGAGTCCTGAAAGCGCGATGTGTTGAAACCCATCGCGAATCAGCGCTTTTGTGATAGCAAGTCCAATATCGCCTGTGGCGCCCGTTACTAAAGCTGTTCGAATGTCTGCCATCGTTAAGTTTCTCCCTTTTTTGCTTCCTTACACGGTCTCGCTCCCCTGTTGCGCTTCCTTGCCGCGTTTTAGCCCACCAAAACGCCCTTAAACGTATTAAATTCCTCAAGGATGCGGCCTGTTCCCAAAACAACGCAATGCAAAGCTTTGTCCGACACCGTCACAGGAACGCCCGTCGCCTGGTGCAAAACTTCCGCCAATCCGCTTAAAAGCGATCCACCGCCCGTCATTGTAATGCCTCGGTCTACAATATCGGAGGAAAGTTCCGGCGCCGTATTTTCAAGGGCTGTTTTGACGCCGGCCGCAATAGACCCCACCACTTCAAAGAGGGCTTCGGCAATTTGGGCTTGACTAATCTCAATTTCATGGGGGACACCTGTAACCAAACTCCGCCCTTTAATAAGCATTTTTATGCTGTGGCTATCGCGATTAATACAAGCGGAGCCTATCGTTTGCTTAATGCGTTCGGCCGTGGATTCGCCTATAAGTAAATTATGGGTACGCCGAATATAATTGACAAGGGCCTCGTCCATTTTATCGCCCCCGACGCGCACAGAAACCGAATACACAATACCCTCAAGCGACAAAATGGCTACTTCCGTTGTGCCGCCCCCAATATCAACAACCATGCTTCCCGTAGGGTCCGTGACGGGCAGGCCCGCCCCAATGGCTGCAGCCATGGGTTCTTCCACCAAAAAAACTTCCCGCGCGCCCGCGCCCTCGGCGGATTCTTGAATGGCCCGGCGCTCCACAGCCGTTGAGCCAGAGGGCACGCAAATGACAATAAGCGGAGAAACAAAACTGCGGCGTTGATGCACTTTACGAATAAAATATTTGATCATTTCTTCGGCCACTTCGAAGTCCGCAATAACGCCGTCACGCAAGGGGCGGATCGCCTGAATATTGCCCGGCGTGCGACCCAGCATGAGTTTTGCGGCTTCGCCAACCGCTAAAACCGTTCTTTTCCCTTGATGGGTCCCTAACGCCACGACGGAGGGTTCGCTCAGAACAACGCCACGACCTTTAACGTAAAC
Organism: Alphaproteobacteria bacterium; assembly: GCA_025996655.1. Classification (GTDB taxonomy): domain Bacteria; phylum Pseudomonadota; class Alphaproteobacteria; order BNTO01; family BNTO01; genus BNTO01. Next base: position 648 of record BNTO01000143.1, on the reverse strand, counting down.
GAGGGTGTTTGCGGTTCCTAAATCAATGGCTAAGTCGGACGACATCAGCCCCCAAAACTTAGAAAATAAACCAGCCATGAATCTCTTGTCCTCTGCAATTTGTGATAAATTTTACGAAAATTTTAACCAATTCTATTTTTGCCTAAACGTAATGCGCCCTTTCGTAAGGTCATACGGCGTCATTTCCACCGTGACTTTATCCCCCACAAGAATGCGAATTCTGTTTTTGCGAACGCGCCCCGATGTATGCGCGAGAATAATACAGTCGTTTTCAAGTTTTACACGAAACATTGTGTTCGGGAGCAATTCAACAACAACTCCCTCTAATTCAATCAATTCTTCCTTGGGCATAAACGAAAAAAAACGCTTTTAGGTACCGATAGCGAATATTACCTTAGAAAAAGGGGGCAAGCCAGCAAAAACACAGCGTAACCTTGCCACCGACATTTGTCAAATAAGGTTGAATTTCTTGAGAAAAGCAAAGTTATCCCATTAAAAATAAGAAGTTTTGATAATTTTTTAGAACCTGTCTTCACAAACAATCAAGTCTTTTTAGAAGAACCATGGAATGAGCCGTCATCACTCTATGTTCCGCTGATTTAACGGCTATTTCGAAATCTTTCGCCAAGCGCCTCAATCCGTTGAACC
>BNTO01000142.1 GCA_025996655.1 Alphaproteobacteria bacterium | reverse complement strand
CCATGTCCCTTTCACGAAACACCCATGACATTGTTCCTGCCTCAACAAATCCGTAATTTGACCAAAGTTATAGGATCCTTTTTGGGACCTGAAACATAACATTCCTAAATTGCACAACATGACATTCTCAAATTGCGCTGACAGCATTGCATAGGGCTATTTTTACGAACATAGCCTGAAAAAAGAAGCCCCCTTGTTTTCTGACGCGGAGACAAGAAAAATCATAAGGTAGTTCCCGATAGAATTTTGTGCTTTACTTGAAGAAGATGGGGCGGCGAAAGGCAGTTCCCATAGGAATTTTAATAAAAAAGTCGTGAGGCAAAAAATGGTTACATCACAAAATAAATTTTTTTCGATGCGACGGCCTTTGTGCTCTTTTCTTTTGGAAAAAGATTGCAAAGAAAAACAGAGGAGGAGAAAAAATGGGAAAGAAAATATTAGTCACCGCGCAGAACCCAGAAGAAACGCGGGTGGCCATTGTCCATCAAAAGGACCTTATTGACTTTGACGCAGAACTTTCTGAGAAAAAAACGCTGCGGGGGAATGTTTATTTAGCAAAAGTTGTTCGTATCGAACCGTCCTTGCAGGCCGTTTTTATTGAGTATGGCAAAGAAAAAAATGGTTTTTTAGCGTTTTCGGAAATTCATCCCGATTATTATCATATCCCAATCGAAGATTTGGCTAAGCAAGAGGAATTAAAAAAAAACGAAGAGAAAGAGGAAGCCCCTGAAGAGGAGGAGGCGCCGGCCTCCCCTCAAGAAACGCCGCCGGCCTCTTTTGCTTTCCCTTCTTCGGACTCGGTTTTTTTATATCCTGAAACAGTTTCGCTTGAAAAGCCTGAGATCCCCCCCCCTCTCGAGACAGAAAAAAAACCTTTTAAGGACAAACCAAAAAAACAGGAAAAGTACTATCGCGTTCAAGAAGTCATTCAAAATAAACAAGTTTTGTTGGTTCAAGTTCTTAAGGATGAACGCGGCAATAAGTGTGCGAGTTTCACAACCTATTTGTCTTTTCCCGGGCAATATTGCGTCCTCATGCCAAACGCGGGCGAGCGCAACGGCGGCATTTCGAAGCGTATTCACGAAGACGATACGCGCAAACGCCTTAAAGATGTTGTTAAGGGTTTGGACGTTTCGCCGAAAATGTCCGTTATTATTCGGACGGCCGGGCAAGAACGCACCCAAAAGGAAATCCAACGCGATTATGAGTATTTGCTTCGTGTTTGGAAAAATATTCGCGAAAAAACCTTGGAATCGAATGCCCCTGCACTCATTCACGAAGAGGCGAATATTCTGATGCGGACCGTTCGGGATTTTTACCAAAAAGATGTCGCAGAAATTTGGACGGATACGCCGGAGGCCTATAAGGATATTCGGTCTTTCATGAAGCAACTCTCTCCAAGTGGCGTGAAAAAAGTCAAATTATATAAGGAAGCCAACGTTTCTTTGTTCAATCTGTACGATATTGAGAAACAAATTGTGGCAATGGTGAGTCCTCGCGTGGAATTGCCATCGGGCGGCTCTCTTGTGATTGGGCAAACGGAGGCGCTTGTGGCGATTGATGTCAACTCGGGGCGCGCCACAAAAGAGCGAACGATTGATACTACCGCCCTCAAGACCAATCTGGAGGCCTCCAAAGAGATTGCACGCCAATTGCGCCTGCGGGATTTGTCGGGGCTCATTGTGATTGACTTTATTGATATGAGCGATCATAAGCACATTCTCCAAGTCGAAAGGCGCTTTCAAGAAGAATTGGAGGCGGACCGCGCGCGGATTCAAACGGCGCCCATCAGCCCGTTTGGGCTCCTTGAATTGTCGCGCCAGCGTTTGCGCCCCAGTATTATGGAAACGTATAGCGAACAATGCCCGCACTGTCAGGGGCGCGGCCGCGTTTACTCTCAAAAATATTTTGCGTCCACGGTTTTGGTAACCCTTGAAAAGATTATGGCCGACGGCGCGAACAAAGTAACCGTTTGGACGCCTGTAAAGATTTGCGAAAAATTGCTCAATGAAAATCGCAAACAGCTTTCGGACCTTGAACAAAAATATCAAGGCAAAATTATCATCCGCGGAGGAAGCCATTTAGCCGACACGGATTTTGTTCTTGATGATGGGAAGGGCAAGCCCACGTTGTCTTCTTTGGATGGGAATTATGATGAGGATGAAAAGATTTTAGAGAAAGATTTTGCTTTCGAAATTGCTTCTTCCGAGGCGAAGGAGCCGCTTCAAAAACCGAAGGTTGAAAAACAAGCGCAACCTAGGAACGCAACGAACGAAGAGAGAGCCGCCAATGCGCAAAAGAAGCCGAACTTCCAGCCTTTAAAGGCGCAAAAGCAGGCGGAACAGAGAGGAGGTTCTTGGGCTCCTTCCGAAAAGCTAACTTTTTCCCCTGTTTTGGATAGAAAAGAAAAAACAGAATCGCCCCAACAAGAGATTGCGGAAGCGGAGGCAGCCGAAGAGAAGCTTCCCAATGCCGTGGAAACAACAAAAAAACGAAACAGGCGATCCCGGCGGCGTTCGCCTTATGGGAATCATCAGGGAGATAAGGGAAATTTGGAAAAAAATGAAGAAAATCTTGCGTTGCAACCCCTTCAAAAGAAAGAGCCGCGCGAAGAAAGTCGTCCCCATTTTCAAAAAAATGAAGGGAGAAGAGAAGGCGCGTCTGGAACGCCGCCTCCTTCGGTTGGTTCCACGGCTCCAGAAGCCGAGAAAACGACTAAAACTCAAGGGAAGCCTAAGAAAACATGGCTTGATAAGATCCTTTCGCGCTAAAAACGAGAGGCCCCGTAGATTCGCCAATCTTACGGAATTAGTTTTTATTGAAGACTCTGTGAAATTTGCAGAGTTTTGTCGAGAACTAGAGGTCCTTTGTTCAGTTTTAAGAAATATTTTGACAACAAGTACCGAATAGATACACTATAAAGTTATAAAGTTGTTCTTTAGGTTTTTGGATATGGATAGTTGTCTAGTCCCAAATTCTTGTTGTATAATTCTTGAGCAAACTCCGTCGACTCTTTCCCCATCTTTTTAGCAACAAATTCTACGGGGGTAAACCCTTTTATCGCCTTCAATCTTTTCCCAAAGTTATAGGCATTGATAAAATCTTTTAAATGATTCTTTAAGGACTCTTCGTCTTTGTAATAATACTTCTTAACCGTTGCTTCTTTTATCGTTCTGCCCCTGCGCTCAACTTGCCCATTTGTCC
>BNTO01000141.1 GCA_025996655.1 Alphaproteobacteria bacterium | reverse complement strand
AGGTAAAAGCTTGGATAGAGCATAGAAATGCAGAAGCACGGAAAATTGATTGGCAGTTTACAACGGTAGATGCAAGAATAAAATTAAAGAGACTTTATCCAAAGATATGAAAATGATTATGTACTAGACGAGGAAATAACTTGGGTATCTGTTGAACCCAAACATACACTGCTAACCGACAACAACCCAACAAGGGACACTTTTAAAAATTTACTCTTCATAAAAACCTCTTTTCAAAAAAACAAAACCAAAACGTAAATGCATGGTACTCAAGGAATACCTCAGTTGTCAAGTTTTTTGTAAGCCGCAAAAACTCCCCCCATCGTTTTGGGCTTTCAAGACGTTTGACATTTCCCCCCTTCTTTTTGTACTATGAAAAATAAGCTGCGCGTAAGAGCAAGAGGAAAGAGAGTCTTCTCTTTAAAAACCTCGGGCATGCTTTGCGTGAGAACTTTGTTTGTACCTTAAAAAAAGAGAGAAGAAAATGCCCAAATTAAAAACGAAAAGCAGCGTGAAAAAGCGCTTTCGCTTTACGGCAACGGGAAAAGTCAAAATGACGCCCTCGGGAAAACGGCACGGCATGCGCAAACGCCCGAACGATATGCTTCGCGATACGCGCGGCATGGAGATTATGCATCCGAGTGACGCCAAGAAAGTTTGTCAGCAGTATTTTCACGTTTAGGAGTTTTTATGGCAAGAGTCAAACGGGGCGTGGCTGCGCACGCGCGTCACAAAAAAGTTTTGAAAATGGCGAAGGGCTACAAGGGGCGCGCGAGCACGTGTTACCGAATCGCTCTGGAGCGGGTCGAAAAGGCGCTGCAGTATGCGTATCGCGATCGCCGCGTTAAAAAGCGCGAGTTCCGAAGCCTGTGGATCCAGCGTATTAATGCGGCCGTGCGCGAGCAGGGGCTGACCTATTCAGTCTTTATGAATAGCCTGAGTAAGGCGCACATCGCGCTTGATCGCAAAGTCATGGCAGAGATGGCGGTGAACAAACCGGAATCCTTTCAGTTTTTGATCGCGTCGGCCAAAGAGGCGCTAGCGAAGTAGGTTGTTTGCTGGCCCTGAGCTTTACACGCCTTCAAAGTTTTCCTATCCTTTAAAAGGGGGGGGGGACATTCTTAGGGGCGTGACGTGCAGGGAGTGCTGTGTGGCGTTGCGGCGTTGGTGGGCCTCTTGGCAGGGGGCGTTTTTTTTTCGCGTCGCCGTCTTCATCAAACGCCCGAGAAAGAATGTTTTTTCTTGCAAAAAGCTCCTGTCCCTTGGTGTTTTATTCCGCTTGACAAAATCTCAACGCCTAGGAGCAAAGAACCTCGCCAAAAATATTTTACGTATTCCGATGCTTTTTGCGATCTTCTTGGCCCGAAAGAATCCTGGGAGGATTTGGTCGATGTTTTGGGACGCGACGTGCACTCTCCTTTTCAGCAAGGCCTGCGCACGCTTTTAAAAGAGGGCAAAGACTTTTCCGTTCCTCTCCTTTTAAAAGGCAGACATTATCTTTTAAAGGGAACACTTGTGCCGCCTAAAGCTTCGCTCCATGTACCGCTCCCCAAGGCATCCTTCCCCGAGGATTCGTCCTTTTCCTTTGAAAATTTTGAGGACATTGAAGAGTCCCCCGCAGAAAACACAACCTATTTGTTTTTGTCTCTTCACGACAGAACCGACCTCTTTAAACTTCAAAACGAGGCGGCGCAGGAATCCGAACAAAAACGTTATTTTTTAGCCCTTTTGAATGCGCTTCCCGTCCCTATCTGGCACCGCAACGAAAAGGGGGAGCTTGCTTTTTGCAATAACGCCTACGCAAAAATTTTGGAAACCCAGCCGCACCACGTTTTGTCGCGCCAATGGGACCTGATTGATGGCGGAGACGCCAAAAAGGCCAAGGCGCTTTTTCAAGAAGTTCTCGCGCAAAAAAAGCCGCAAAGCTTGGAAGTTCAAAAAATCTGCAAGGGGGAAGCGCAAACTTTTTGCCTTATGGAAGGCGAATTGCGCGAGGACCGGGACGCAAAGCCCTACGCGGAGCAAAAGTCTTTAGGGACGTTGGGGTGCGCCTTCAATGTTTCAAAATATAAAACAGAGGCGGCGGCACAGGCCGAGGAGCGCGATCAATTGAAAAATATTTTTTACGCACTTGAAACGCCTCTTTGCCTTTTAGAGGAATCTTTGCGCGTTACGTTTTTCAATCAGGCGTTTGAAAATGTGTGGGGAACAGATTTGAAGATAGGGCCGGCCCCCCTTTTTCTGACGGATATTTTTGAACAATTACGCCAAGAAGATAAATTGCCCGAATACATTCCTTTTTCCGACTTGAAAAATACGCTCCAAAAATGGAGCCGCCAAGAGGATTTGCCTGCCCAGGAAATGTGGCATATGCCTTCAGGGGCGATCCTTAATTTGAATATTGCGCCCTGTACGAACGCTTCCCTTTTATTGACGGTTTCGGATATTACGCAAACGCTTAATTTGGAAAGCCGCTACAAGGCGCTGAAATCTGTGTGGGACACGGTGCTGGAGCACTATGGCGAGGCTGTTTTGATTGTGGGGCAAGACAACCGTATCCAGCAATGCAACCAAAAAGTTCACGCGATTTTGCAAAGGGACCCGGCGACGTTGTCGGGTATGTTTCTGCGCGATTTTATTCAACTTTTTCCCACGAAATCGCTTCAGTGGCGGACGTGCTTGGAGGAATCTCTGGAACTGCGCTACGCGCGCTCCTTTATTATCCCGCAGGAAACGATGCCTCTGCTTTGCGAATATACGCCTTTGCCCGATGGTGATCATATGATTCGCTTTTCCGATGCCACAGAGAAGCCCGTCGACAATCCGCTCTTTGCGCTGCCGGAAGAGACGCTTCCTGCGCCCGAGGTTCTGTCGGCTTAAATATAAGGTCGACAAGAGCATAAAAAATCTTGACGATGTTTTCTTCTTGTTTTATAAACATTGTTTATATTTTGAGCCACTTACGTAAAAGTTGATAAAAATTTCTCCTGCAAAGTTCCCTATAAACAGTCCCTTTGGAAGGAACAGAGCAGCCATAAAGACACATCGATCCTTTCCAAACTTCTTGACGTCACCTTAGATTTTCTCCGAAAGCGAGCGAGATCATGCCTTGTATTTCCGTTGTCTTGCTCTAAAAGATAGGCCCCATCTTTCCCTGTAAAAAGCTGATTTTCAGGAATTCATTGATGGTACGCCTCATAATGGTCCGTTA
>BNTO01000140.1 GCA_025996655.1 Alphaproteobacteria bacterium | reverse complement strand
GCCTCAACTTGCGTCAATTTTCTTTCTTTTACTTGGCACAATACATAGAGTCTCTCCATGTCCCTTTCACGAAACACCCATGACATTGTTCCTGCCTCAACAAATCCGTAATTTGACCAAAGTTATAAGATCCTTTTTGGGACCTGAAACATGACATTCCTAAATTGCGCTGACAGATTTTTGTGATCTTAGAAACACGCCTTACCCTCGATTTTTTCATCATTTTTGCCGCAACGTCGGCAGGAATGCTGGGGAATATTTTCAGCCCCCCCCTCTACAAGGCAAATCATCCGGACATACTTCAGAAAAATTCGCACCCAAGCGCACAGAATGAACGCGGGTCGCTAGGCCCGTTTGATCATTTGTTTCCAGAAAAACACCGCAAAGAGTGCCTTCTCCCTGCGGAGGTTCGGGTTTATTCGCCAAAGGAACTTTTTTTAAATAGCGCGCCGCCAGAGCTTCGTCGTCGCAAGGAAAGCCTATAATAGAGCGATAATCACCGCACATGCCCGCGTCCGTCAGAAAGGCCGTCCCCTTGTCCAAAAGGCGCGCGTCATTCGTTGGAACGTGGGTGTGCGTGCCCACCACAAGACTCACCGTGCCATCCAAATGATAGCCCAGAGCTATTTTTTCCGCCGTAGCTTCTGCGTGGAAATCGACAATAATCGCCTTAATTTTATTGCGTCCCAGGGGATAAACCTTCAAAAAATCGCTTAAAATGGGGAACGCATTATCCAACTGCGGGCTCATAAAAACCTGCCCCATCGCATTCAGAACAAGAATGGCGCCCTTGGGCGTGTCGTGCACAAAAAAACCTTTTCCTGGCACTGTATTCATAAAATTAATCGGGCGAATCACGCGCGGGTCTTTTTCAATGTAAGAGAACATTCCCTTGCAATCCCACACGTGATTCCCTGTCGTGATGACGTCGACGCCCGCTTTATACAAAGCGTCACATACCTTCTCCGACAGTCCTAGCCCATGCTGCGCATTTTCGCCATTCACAATGACGCTGTCTAACGCCCAAGCCTTTTTTAAGTGCGGAATATATTTTTGAATAACATCACGCCCACTACGAGCAACAACGTCCCCACAAAATAAAATCCTCATTCCTCAAGCCATCAGGACTTTAACGTCTTCGGCAAAGTCCGACACCGTCTTTTCGATGCCTTCTCCTAACGCAAAGCGAACGAACGCCTTTAAAGCAACAGGTGCGCCGAGTTCCTTCGCGAACTCCTGGACCGCCGCGGCTACTTTCTTTTTGTTATCCATAACGTAAGGTTGTTCAACGAACACGGTTTCTTCAAAAAACTTGCGAACGCGCCCCTCCAACATTTTCTCTAGGACCTCAGGCGGCCTGTCGGATCCTGCAATTTGTTCGCGTAAAATCTCTTTTTCGTGGTCAATTACGGAGGTGGGAACGTCGGCAATGGTAAGATAGAAAGGGCTGCTTGCGGCGGCGTGCATGGCTAATTTATGCCCAAATTCCTTTAGTATTTCGGAGGTCCCCGAGGATTCGAGCGCTACCAAAACGCCAATTTTTCCAAGACCTGGGGCGACCGCGCTATGCACATACGCCGCAACAATGCCTTCTGAAACCGTCACGCTTGCTACGCGCCGCACGTCGATGTTTTCTCCTAAAACGGCAATCAAATCGGTAGCGGCGTCGTTAAGGGGTGTTCCGTTTAGGGACGCACTCAACAAAGCGTCTCGGTCTGTCAAAGAACTCTCCGCCGCCATTTTGGCAACAGAAAGGACAAAATCTTGAAATTTTTGATTTTTAGCCACAAAATCCGTTTCGGAATTCACTTCCAAAACGACAGCGCTCCTATCATCCTTAGCCGCTACGCAGACCAACCCGTCGGCCGCCACGCGGCTTGCCTTTTTCGCTGCCGCGGCTAAGCCTTTTTTCCGGAGCCAATCTACGGCTTCGTCAAAATTTCCATCGACCTCTACAAGCGCCGTTTTGCAATCCATCATGCCGGCCCCTGTTTTTTCGCGAATTTTTCGGATGAGTTCCGTTGTAATAGGTACGCTCATTGTGTCCTCTCCCTTTTGTCCTTTCTTCCTTAAAAAATCAAATCTATGAAAAATTTTTTGTTGTCGCGTCTAAGCAACGGGGATCTCTTCCGAAGCCGTTTTTTCTTCCAAAAAAGTTTCTTCTTTTTCGGGTGTAGCTTCGTCCGCGTCTGAGTTCTTTGCGGCTACGTCAACCGGAACTTTAGCCGCAGCGCCCAAATCCACGCCTGCCGCGCTGAGGCCGACTTTCAACCCGTCTAAGACGGCGTCGGCCACTAAGTGACAGCACAAATCAATCGACCGAATGGCGTCGTCGTTGCCTGGGATCACATGCGTCACCACGCGGGGGTCCGAATTGGTATCTACGATCGCCACAACAGGGATTTTTAGACGGTTGGCCTCTTGAATGGAAATCCTCTCTTTGTTGGTATCAATCACAAACAAAAGATCGGGAATACCGCCCATGTCGCGCACACCGCACAAAACGCGGTCCATCTTCGCGCGGGTGCGGTCGAGCTTCAGGATTTCTTTTTTCGTTAAAAGTTGCGGATTTGCAATGGTAGCCTCAAGTTCCTTTAAACGATAAATAGCCTGACTCACCGTTTTCCAGTTCGTCAACATGCCCCCCAGCCAACGATGATTCACATAATATTGGCCGCAGCGCTCGGCGGCTGCTTTAATAATGTCCACCGCTTGGGGCTTTGTGCCCACAAACAAAATTCGCCCGCCCGTGCTAGCAATGTGGCGAACAACTTCTAGGGCCCGCGTTAAAAGGGGAACCGTTTGTTCCAAATCGACAATATGGATCCCATTCCGAACGCCGAATATATACGGCTCCATGAGTGGATTCCAACGCTGGGTTGTGTGCCCATAATGCAACCCAGCCTCAACTAGTTGCTTTAAACTAAATGATGGTAATGACATAGCGTCGTCGCGTCCTTTTTTTCCGATTAAGCCGATCCGCAGAGAAAACCATTTTCTTTAAGAAAATAGCATCGGACAGGGAGTGCCCCCCAAGGTGCGGACCTAAGCACGATTTCTAAACATACTTTCAGTGTGAGAACTTTTTTTGTTTTGTGCAAGAGTTTTTTTTGAGTTTTGCTCGAACTTAATCGAGATTCTTAATTAAGCACAGGTTCTTGGCTTTGCCGCCAGACTTCGCAACAACTTTTCGCCAAAGCTCTCACGCGGGCGATAAAACTCGCACGTTCTGCCGTGCTTAT
>BNTO01000139.1 GCA_025996655.1 Alphaproteobacteria bacterium | reverse complement strand
CGAACATTCCGATCAGCGCCAATTTCATGTTCCCTGTCCGCATTGCGGAGAGATGCAAGTCCTCGTTTGGAGCCAGGTTTGTTTTGATGACGCCAAGGGCGCTTTTTACAAATGTATTTCTTGTTCCCAACGTATTGATGAATTTGCCAAAACCGAAATGTTGAAAAACGGCACGTGGATAGCTAAACATTCTGATCGTTCTGTTGCAGGCTTTCATTTGTCGAGTTTGTACAGTCCTGTCGGTTGGTTTTCGTGGCAGCAGGCTGTTGTGAATTTTAAGCAAGCTCAGAAGAATGAAACGCTACTCAAGGTTTGGGTCAATACAACGTTAGGGGAACCTTGGGTGGATCGAGGGGAATCTCCCGATTGGGAACGGCTTTATGAACGCGCCGAGGATTATCCTCGCGGCGTCGTTCCTAAAGGCGGCCTCATTCTGACAGCAGGCGTAGACGTTCAAAAAGACCGTTTGGAATGTGAAATCGTTGCTTGGGGCGTTGGAAAAGAAAGCTGGTCCGTGGATTACATCGTGATTCCTCATGCACCTTCCACGGCTGAAGCGTGGCAAAAATTGAAGACCGTTTTGGAAGAAGTTTATCCTTCGGGCGATGCGGCCAACCCAAAAGGCTTGTCGATTTCTATGATGGCGATTGATGCGGGCTACGCGACCCAAGAGGTTTACAACTGGGTTCGCCAACAAAATCCGTACAAAGTGATGGCCGTTAAAGGAATGGATAGGGCCCTCATTCCCCTCAGTTCTCCGAGTCGCGTTGAGGTGAACGTGGGAGGACGCAAACTCTCACGAGGTATCAAACTCTGGCCCGTCGGCGTTTCTCTTTTGAAAAGCGAATTATTCTCGTGGCTCAAACAAAGCAAATCGGAGGAATCAAGCCCTGGCTATGCGCATTTTCCTAAGTACGATCCGGAATATTTCAAACAGCTCACCGCGGAGCAGCTCGTAACGAAAATCGTGAAGGGCTACGCGAAACGCGAATGGCAAAAACTGCGCGAACGAAACGAGGCCTTAGATTGTCGGGTGTACGCAAGGGCTGCGGCGCTTGCCCTAGGAATGGACCGCTGGCTTCCGAAGCAATGGAATCAGCTGATTAACAATAAGAAAACGTTGAAAGAGAAAAAAGAGCCTGCTGAGGCGCCTCTTGAAGGGCCTCAAGATAAGGTTCTCGAGATTTCTAAACTTTCCAAACCAACGCAGCCTAGACAACGCGTGGTTCGAAGCAACTGGATGGCACGATGACACAAGAGGAAATCAAAAACGAATTGAAAGTGATAGAGGAAGCCATTGTTAAACTGCAAAGTGGCGAACGCATTGCGTCCGTTTCCTACAACGGTCATAGCGTGAGTTATTTTGGAATTTCTCTCCATGAATTGCTTCAACAAAGGCAACGGTTGCAAGGGAAACTTTTGGAAAAGGAACAGAATTCCAAAAGACAAATCGTATTTTCAACACACAAAGGAGTTCAAGAGTGAAATTTTTGAATTCCGTTCGAAAAATATTCAGACGAAAACCTTTAGCTGCTTCTTACGAAAGTGCGGGCACGGGTCGGCGTCTGCAGCGCTGGGTTGGGTCTCAAGGGTCTATCAATTCCGTTTTGCTTTCGGATCTCGAAACGTTGCAAACACGGTCTCGCGATGCCGTTCGAAACAATCCTTATGCCGCGAATATTTTAGACGTCCTTACCACCAACGCTATTGGAACCGGCATTAAACCTCAGTCCCTTTCAAAAGACAAAAGTAAAATCGACGCCCTTTGGCTTGCCTGGACCGATGAAGCCGATGCGGACAACCAACAAGATTTCTACGGACTTCAGAGCTTGATCCTACGCGGCGTTATTGAATCAGGAGAATGCTTTGTTCGTTTCAAAATGAAACGAGACCAGGCTGTCCCCTTGCAATTGCAAGTTCTTGAATCCGAATTTCTTGAAAATGAAACGGCCCTTTTACCCAACGGGAACCGTCTTGTTGGGGGTATTGAACTGAACCCTCAAGGCCGCAGGATCGCTTATCATTTGCATAAAACCTACCCAGGAGATTCAAGTGTCGAAGCGGATGACGTCGTTCGCATCCCTGCTTCCGAAATTTTGCATATCTACAAGCCCCTTCGTCCTGGACAAGTCCGCGGCGAACCTTGGTTAGCGCGTGTTTTGCTGAAACTTCATGACCTGGATCAGTACGATGACGCCGAGCTCGTACGTAAAAAAACAACCGCGATGTTTGCAGGGTTCATTACACGGCTTGATCCTGAAACGTCGATGATGGGCGAAGGCGATACGAATAGCGCGGGGCAAGCCTTTGCTGGCCTTGAACCAGGCACCATGCAGTTTTTAGAACCTGGCGAAGACGTACGTTTTTCGCAACCTGGAGATGTTGGCGGCACCTATCAAGCCTTTATGAGTCAACAGTTGCGCTCGGTTGCCGTTGGTATGGGTATTACGTATGAGCAACTTACGGGTGATTTGTCGGGTGTGAATTATTCGTCGATTCGGGCCGGATTGGTTGAATTCAGACGCAGAATCTCTATGATTCAGCATCACCTCATGGTGTTTCAGTTGTGTCGACCCGTCTGGGACCGCTGGTTTGAACTGGCGATTCTCAACAATCAGTTGCTTCTTAACGCCGATCCGAAAGTGAAGTGGATTCCGCAAGGGTTCGACTGGGTGGATCCGCTAAAAGATATCCATGCCCAAGTCCTATCGATTCAAAACGGCCTTAGAAGCCGTGCCGAAATCGTTTCGGAACGGGGTTACGACGTCGAGGATATTGACAAAGAAATCGCGGCTGACAACGAAAGGGCCAAAAAATTAGGGCTCGTTTTCGAGTATCCATCCAAAATTGAAAAATCTGAAAAGGAAGGTGACCATGAAACCTCTGATGATTGAAGCTACACGGCTGGACTCGACTTTTCGTCCTTACGAAAGTTCGTTAGAAATCAACGGAACGACCGCCATCCTTCCGATTTATGGGTTCCTAACCAAGCGTGCTGGCCCTTTTGCAGATTTTTATGGGACCATGTCGTATGACAATATCGCATCGGATTTAAAGACCGCTCTCGACGATCCCCTCGTTGAAAAAATCGTTTTGGATATGGATAGCCCTGGCGGTGAAGTTAGCGGCCTCTTTGATTTATGCGATTTTATTTTTGAAGCGCGCCAACAAAAACAAATCGAAGCGATTGCTAACGACGACGCCTTTTCAGCAGCCTACGCGATTGCAAGCAGTGCCGAACGCGTTTGGATAACTCGCACGTCCGGCGTTGGAAGCA
>BNTO01000138.1 GCA_025996655.1 Alphaproteobacteria bacterium | reverse complement strand
TCGCAGCCGGATCCCTAGAGTTCGCGTCATTTTTGAGGCGCTCTTCTGCAACGAAATCATACAGTTCCGAGATCGCCTGGCGCATCGCTTGGATTTCCGTCATGGAAATCGCATGAATAGCCGTAGAGATGACCTCGGGTTTGTCGTTGGTTTTCCAAGTTTGAGCCACGTAAGCCAAGGCCAGCTGCCCATGAGGGGCCTTGGGAATGGAAGGTTTCCACGGATGGGCCTGCCCTTGAATACGTTGAACGCGGCCGTCTTTATCAATCGTTATCAAATCGTAGCGCGGCATTTTCCAGGTGTAGTCAATCAAAACAAGGGTTCCAGGGACCGCATTGGCGACCGTGAGTCCGTCTTCGGTCACATCTTGAGGCGTGACGCGAACGCGAGCTCGATACGTGACTTCATACGAGCTTCCGGGGCTTGGCTCGGCGCCTGAAAGCGACCAGTCCACCGAGCCGGCTTGCAAACGAAAATCCGTACCCTGCACGTAAACGGTACTGCCTTGTTTGACTTGGACGACTTCCAAAATGGCCTGATCCGGAATTTGATCGGCCACCCCTGAGAAAGCCCCGTGCGTGAGATTTGTTGATTTTTGCTGTGTAATATCGACGCTCTGAACCGATGAGCACGTCGGATTATTGAGCGCGATCCGCATCGACCCTTGCTCATTCGGTTGGAAGGTATGCGGTTCGGATTGAACCGTGGAGAGGTCTGGCTTCAGATTGTATTTCAGACGAACGCTATGGGGCAACTCAATTTCATAGCCGTCGACATGAGCTTTCCCTTCATTCAAAACGAAAATTTGTTGTTCGTTTGTGATGTTTTGGTATTTCACATCAAAACCGCGAACGATATAGGATCCGTTGGATTCACGGTCGTAGCGGGCAAGCGCCACCTTCACGGAATCTAGTTCTGGCGCGGGGGATTTTAAAATCAAGACGCCTTGGTCGACAACGTAAACGGGATAAAAATCGCCCAGCGTAGAATCGGTCGTAGTGCCTTCGGCTTGGGCACCCCAGTTTAGAGAATACTGCATGCGAGCGGCCCCAGGCTCTTGATAATTTCGTGTTCCCACGGCTGGATCCCTCAACGTCGGATCTTCCAATTCCGTTACCGTCGTTTCTTTCAAAAACAAACCGATATTGAATCGCTGGTTTTCATTGATGGTGAGGCTCGCTTGAGGCACGGCTCGAACGGCACCGCGCAAGTAAACGCTGCCGGCTTCAACCGTTGCAAGGTCTTCTTGGACAATACAATCACAGCCTCGAACGACATCGCCATCCTTAAAAATCGCATCTCCCAAAGATTTCAGTTTGTTGAGGGCCGTTTCCTGGATTTCGTTTAACTCCGAAGATTGCAGGCCTCGCCCCGCTAAAAATAAGGATTTCTCATAGTTTTTGGAAGTTTCAAAGCGGTTGTAATAATGATTCATAAAACCTCACACCGTCACGACAAAAGAAAAAGCCTCACGGGTCGCTTCTGTTCGAATAAGCGGAACCGTGTTTTCGCAAACCAAGAGAATGCCTGGGTTTGTGAGCTCCGAAGGAACGAAATAACGCTGGCCTGGAGGGCACGTTTCCGAAACTTCCGTTCCCATAAAAATCCCGAGTTCGCGAATCGTTTCGTGGGAACCATCCGCGAAATCAAACGTGCAATGGAAATACAGCTGGTTGGTCGGCTCCGTCGTGACAGAAAAGCGTCCCGTTGGCGTTACTAAAAGGCCTTCTGGGTCCCCGACACAAAACGAAACCTCGTCGACAATCCTTCGTCCGACCTCGTTCAACAAAGTCGTTGCTTGGATAGATTCTTGAGGCGTAGCGATCGTATACGCAAGGCTTGCGATGTCAGGAATGTCGGAATTGAGCCTCGTAATCAGGCCGGTCGTCGCATCAAGGGCGTAGTCCTCTCCCGAGCTGAAAGTCGTTGCATTAGCAGTAAGGACCACGTTTTTAACAGGAGCATGAGGCAGGGAAATGCGATTGTCATCAAACACGAAGTTTGCAGCGTGGGACGTTTCCCAGGTCGCCTCTCCTGCTCCCCAAGCTAAATGAACCGGCTGGGCTTTAAGACTAACCGCCAAAGCGGTCCGCCCGGATTTTGTGAGTATCGCCATGCCTTCAAATTTTTGGGAGCACCTACTTATATTGTTCCCCGTTTGAAATGAAATTGTGGGGAGTTTTAAAAATTTTTTTCGTAACAGTCCAAAAATCAAACAGACACGGTTGTGGTTTGGAAAAAGTAGCAATTGCATGCCATTTATCTGTTGGGTAGTGAGGAAAATTTCAAAAAAGAGTGTAAAAAAGGGCCTTTTTTTGCATAAAAAACAGCTAAAAAAGCACGTTTTTTTGATGCTTTTTTTGAGAGATCAGAATCTTATTAAAATTCTATTTTTTGTAAGTAACTTTGCCAGGAAAGCTAGATATTTAGAGGCTTTTGGAGGCAAAATTGACCTTGGTTTTGAAGAGTTTCTCCCAAAGCCTATGAATCGATTTTTGGTTATTTTGGTTAGGATTGGTTAGAGTTTTGGTTAGACCAAAAAGTAAGAAAAACCAATAGTTTAATAGATATATTTTATAGGTCTAACCAAACTAACCAACATATAGGCATACAACATTCCTTTTTTTTCTAATATTTTTGTTATCTTCATCCTGTTTTTTTTGGTTAAATGGTTAGGCACCTGTCAACGCATTGGATTCTCTACGTTTTTTACTAACCAAACTGTGGTAAGAGTACTGTTAGAGAAAGGTTAGGACGGTTGCGTTTGCTAGAGAAAAGAAAGGCACCCAAGTTGAGATGCCTTTGTTCTAAAAAAGATTTTATTCAGCTGTATTCAATTTATCGACATCAACACAATAAACTCTTAAAGTTTTTCCTCGAATACTTTTTAAAAAAGTAAACCTGTCGTTTTGGGACTTTAGACAGCCCTTTTTGTTAAGAACATCTGCAACGATTCTGTAGTCCCAGCCACGGCACAGAACGGTCCGAAAAGCTTGAGTTGTAATGTAGTAAAAGGTTTCATCTTTATACCCAACCATGTCGGTTAAAGTTTTAGTGGGATCCTCCAAATCATAAAGACGATTTTCTGCGTTTTGTTCAAAAAATAATTGAATTTGAGCAAGAATTTGTTTCTTTTCCTTGTTCCCAAATCCTTCATTCGATTCCAACCAGTCATCAAAACATTGCATACACCCGCCAATAGCCTCGCCCTCAGGCCATCCCGTCACCAATCGTGCGTATTCTCCGATAATTCCTAAACAAGCAAAACGCTCAAAGACACGAAAATCC
>BNTO01000137.1 GCA_025996655.1 Alphaproteobacteria bacterium | reverse complement strand
AATTTCGAGACGAATTGCCTCCGTCGTTCGGGCGTTCCTGTGGTAAATCTGTCTCCTAAAGCCTCCTTCCACACTTCATAATCTTGCTCAAGAATTATACAACAAGAATTTGGGACTAGACAGATAGACATGTACTTGGGAAAGCTCATACCATTACAATTGAGCAAAACAATAGTAATACAAGACATTATTTAGGAAGAAGGGCGCGACGAACGAAGATCGTAAGCAAAACAGAAGAAATGGTTAATGTCACCATGAAGCTTTGGTGCTGTATTGTGGAATATGAAGGGTGGAAATTTTTAACAGAGGTTGTTTCATCTATCTTTTAGTTAAAACTCTCAAAAAAATATCATGCGTAGGCCTGTGTCTGACAAAGAGTTCGAAACCTGTTTGCAGTCTCATATTGCTCTAAACTTTAGACAAAGTTAGCGCGTTGGAGCAAGCAAATCAGAAAAGTAAAAGAAATCTTAGCAAAGGCAAACACAGGTTGTTATTTCTTCAAGAAAAAACGCCTTCCCGAAATTCTTCAGTTGCCCCTTCCCTTTGCAGTACAATGAAGCCTGTGTTCGCGTCTTTTCTGTTTCCGTTACCCATGAGCTGCATCCACCTTCTTCCCAGTGACCTCATCAGCCAAATCTCGGCAGGAGAAGTCATCGAGCGCTCCGCCTCCGTGCTGAAGGAACTTGTCGAAAATGCCCTGGACGCGGGCAGCACAAGTATCCACATCAGCATTGAAAACGGCGGCCAAACCCTTATTTGCGTTAAAGACAACGGCGTCGGCATGAGCAAGGATGACTTAGTCCTCAGCATTCAAAGCCACACAACGTCTAAGCTTTCCGGGCGGAACCTTCTCGACATTCATACTTTCGGGTTTCGCGGCGAAGCTTTGGAGACTATTAGCGCGATAAGCCGCGTCAAAATTCAAACGCGGTCACAAGGCGAGCCTCACGGGTGGAGCCTCAGTGTGGAAGGCAGCGAAAGAGTAACCCTCGAGCCCGCCGCGCTTGAGGAAGGAACCCTCGTTACCGTGCGCGATTTGTTTTACAAAACGCCCGTTCGCTTGAAATTTTTGAAGTCCACCACCACGGAACTCTCCTTTTGCGTCCAGCAGATCAAAAATCTCGCACTGGCTTCGCCTTATGTTGCATTTTCCTTTACAAATGCGCAAAAAAAAGTTTTCGCGTATGAGGCCGTGGCCGCCGATACGCCCTTTAAAGAGGCACTTTGCCAACGTGCCAAGGACGTCCTCGGTGCGGATTTTTACCAAAACAGCATTGCGTTCCAAGAAAAATCTCCCGAAGGTGCGGCCTGTTTAGGCCTCATCAGCTGTCCCACGTATCACGGGCGCGAGGGTCAGTATCTTTTTGTGAATCAGCGCCCCATTAAAGACCGCTTTTTGGCAGCGGCCGTCAAAGTGGCCTATCAAAACGTTTTGATCCCCGGCGAACAGCCCTCCTATATTTTGTTTCTCACAGTAGATATCCAAGACGTGGATGTGAATGTCCACCCCACAAAAAGGGAAGTCCGGTTTCGAAGCCCCAGCAAAATTCGTTCTTTTTTGATTTCGGCCGTCCAAGACGCCTTGGCTTCCGTGCGCGAGACGTCAAGCCTTTTGGCTCATAAGTTTGCAACCTACGCCGAGCCCGAAGTGCCTGCGACTTTAAGAAAGATAGGAGGAGCGGACATACAAAGCACGCAGCATGTCTATCCTCGTTTGGCAGCCGTGGGTTCGGAGGATTTTTTCAAAGAAAAGTTTTTTTTGAAGGAAACTTTTCCTGACCTGCGCTCGTCCGTTCTGCAGGAGGGGATTTTTGCTGCGTCTGCGGATGCCTCAGATTCCGTCCCTTGCGCGTTTGAAGCGCTTCCCAACGAACCATCGCTAAAAGAAAAGACAGAATCCGCAGAATCCCTCGATCTTGGCCAGGCCAAAGCCCAACTTTTTGATAGTTTTATTCTCTCGCAAAACGCGGATTCTCTTTTTTTGCTCGATCAGCATGCCGCCCACGAACGCATTGTTTACGAAAATATTCAAAAAAACTTGTCCATTGACGAAAGTGGGCATATCCGTTCGAGCTTCCCTCAAAAAAAACTCCTTTTCCCGCTAGAAGTCAAGCTCCAAAGCGAAGACGCGCTCCGATTTTCAGAGGTTCAGCCCCTCCTTTCGAAATTAGGATTTGAGGGAGAGGCCAAAGCCGAGTTTTTCCTTGTTACGGCGGTGCCTTCTTTTTGCACCGATTTTAATGGGAGCGACCTCATTTCCTTGCTCATCCAAGAATTGGCCCAGCAAGACATTGCGCCCTCCCTGCTTCACAAAATCCATCTCCTTTTTGCGACCAAGGCTTGCCACAACAGCGTGCGCGCGAATCATGCTCTGTCGTTTGAGGAAATGAACGCGCTGCTGCGGCAAATGGAAAGCACACAAAGGTCGGGGCAGTGTAATCACGGCCGACCATCGTTTGTACGCCTTGGGAGGAAAGATTTGGAAAAACTTTTTGAAAGAAGCTAAGGATGGAACAGGAAACACTTGCTTTGGCGGACTCTCTGCACACTTTGTGGGAAGCTAATCCCAAAAAAAGAAAATTGCTTGGCCTAGACTGGGGTGAAAAGCGCTTGGGCCTCTCTGTGTCCGATCGCCTCGGCATCATTGCCTCTCCTTTGACGATTCTCACGTTAAAGCAAGTTCCGCCGTCCCCAAAACGCCCCTCAAAAGTAGCGCGAAGTTTTAAGGCGACGGCCACCAAGAAAGAGGCAGAAGAAACAAAACGACGCATCGCCGCGGCGAATCGCGCCGCCCTTGTCCGCATCGTTCGAAGCGAAGATCCTTTGGCTGTAGTCGTAGGTTTGCCCGTGAATATGGACGGATCCTTAGGGTTTCAAGCGCGAAAGGTCCTAGCGTTTGCTGAGGATCTCAAGGCGGCGCTTTCTTTACCCCTTATTTTTCAGGATGAACGCTGGTCAAGCGCAGCGGTAGAACGGCTTTTTATCGACGCAGATGCCACACGCGCTCAACGCCTTAAAAGAGTGGACAAAGCCGCTTCGGCCTACATGTTGCAGGCCGTTTTGGATTATTTAAATAAGCCCCGTGTGAACGAAGGTTAGCTTTCTTTGTCCGAACCGTCGGAATCGGAAGAAGAATCTGAGCTGATATGTTTCAACGAGAAAGGACTGCAGTCTTCCTTGTGGGCCCTGTTGAAACCTAACAGCTCACCCCCCGAAGAAGAGAAAGAATGAGTTTTGCAAAATTTTTGTCGTAAAATCCGATTTTTAAAAGGAGAAAGTACGAAAAAGTTTCCTTTTTGACCATTATCT
>BNTO01000136.1 GCA_025996655.1 Alphaproteobacteria bacterium | reverse complement strand
GAGGAATTTCGAGACGAATTGCCTCCGTCGTTCGGGCGTTCCTGTGGTAAATCTGTCTCCTAAAGCCTCCTTCCACACTTCATAATCTTGCTCAAGAATTATACAACAAGAATTTGGGACTAGACAGCTATCCACAATAATCCTTGGAGGCTCTTTCTCAAGACGTAATTTCTCTCTTTTCCTTGTTTCTCCCCCAACATCTTGACGATGCGCGCGTTCCTCACATTCAAAGCGATATTCTCCCTTGGGAAGGTAAAGCCTAGGCTTCCTTTTTTCGTCGTATTCTGCTAAAGTCTTCGTATCGATCTTATCCGTTTTTGAAAGATCGCGCTGAGCTCTTGCGAAATTCCTTTCCTAAAATGGATTCACTATAGATGCCGTTAACGCGTTAGCGCACAAGGCCCTTAGCAATTTCCTTTCATAGCCCCCTGTGGGCTCGAGCACAACACAATCAACATTTTGTTCTTTGCAACGCGAAATAAATTGCATAATTCCTTTTCTTTGTTTTCAAATTTAAAGTGTTTGCCTCCTCAAAAAACATCAAAATAACGTTTACAAGTTCACACCCAACATAATTCATCATCAATCCTCCTCATGTTCGAGCCTGTTGCTCTGCCAACACTACGATTCTCGATCCTTCCTAGGTTTCGGACTTTATAACGAACCTAAATTCTCGTTTATTCTCGAAGCACCTAGGAATTCTCTTGGTTTGTTGCAACAAACAAAGAGCTCGATAGGACCAAAATAACGCGATCTTATGGAAATTGTAGATTGGAAAAACACATGAGGTTGGGACAAGGATTTATCCTCCTAAGGATTCCTTTAGGAGGGAGATCATACTACCGGCTTTAGCCGGTCCGTCCTTGATTGGCTAAGGCCGCTTTGATGAGTTTTTCGGCAGAATCCTGAGGCGCAGCTTGGACCAATTCTCCTATCATGTTTTTGGCGTGGAAACGATCGTACCCCAAAGAAACCAACGCTTCGACGGCGTCTTTTTCTGCGGGAGAATGTATTTTACTGCTCATAAGAGGAAAAGCGTCGGCGCACGCTTTCGCCCACTTTGAATTTTTGAGTTCCATTAAAAGGCGCTCGGCCATTTTGGACCCTACACCATCGGCTGCCAAAAGCGCTTGCTTGTCTTGCTCCAGGATCGCCTGCGCCACCCCCTGCGGGGGGAAGAGTGATAAAAGGGCTAGGGCGACCTTCGCGCCTACGCCTTGAACGCTTGTGACTTCGCGGAAACAAAGTTGTTCGTCATAGCTCAAAAAACCACAGAGAATTTGCGTTTCCGCGCGAAAAAGGTGTTCAATCCAAAGCGTGACGTCTTGGCCGAGAGCAAGGTTTGCTAGCGTTCTCGCCGAACATAAAACATCGAAAACAATGCCCTGCACACAAATCAAAACCCTATCGGAAAGAAGCGCTTCAACTCGGCCGTAAAGCTTGGCGATCATGCCGCCTTCTCAAGCGTGATTTTTTTCGTTTTTTTTTCTGAAGCTTCTAAAGATCGGGCGCGCGCGTTCCATGTCGCCAAAAAGCACAAACTTCCCGCTAAGGCCGAGGAAAACAAGGCGGCAAAAACGCCCGTCCAACCATATTTCCCTTCAATGAGGGCCAAGCCGCTGCCCGCAAGGGCTGTCCCAACGTAGCCACACGTTCCCGTGAGTCCGCTAGCGGCTCCGGCGGCTCTTTTGGACGAAAAATCCACGGCGGCAACACCAACCATGGTTTGTGGCCCCGAAACAAAAAATCCAAAAGTCAAAACAGCGGCTAAGTAAACCCAAGGATTGGCGGACGGAACAAACCAAATCCCTAAAACAGAGAGCGCTAAGCCGAACATAAAAGTAAACCCTGCACGGCCTCGGTAGCCCTTAAAGGTCTTGTCCGCAAGCATGCCTAACAAGATTGCCCCGATAATGCCTGCGATGTTAAAGGCGCCCATCATGAACCCTGAACTTCGGAAACTGATGTGTTTGTCTTGGCACAGAAAGATAGGAGCCCATGTCAAAAAGCCCATGCGCGTAATATAAAGGAAGCAATTGGCAAGCCCCATCGCCCACACCATTTTGTTGCGCAAGACTTTTTTGAAAAGGATTTGAGAAAACGTCATCTTAGAGCATTCATCCGCATTGGCCTGAGACAATCCCGAGAATTTTTCGACGGTGTCAAGCCCAAGATCCTCAGGTTTATCGCGAAGTCCTTTGTAAACAAGAAGCGACAAAACAAGACTGACGCCGCCAGGAAGGAAAAAAGCACACTTCCATCCAAAACGAGGCAAAGCCCACGCCAAAACCACACTCACAAGGGCCATGCCGATTTGCTGCGATGTGCTCCAAAGGGCCCATTTTGTTGCGAGTTCTTTGGGGCTGAACCAATGGGTGATTATTTTAGCGCAGGCCGGAGCTCCCGTAGACAGAAAGCACGAATTGAGCGACCAAACAAGGGTTAAAAGAATAAGGCTCGACGAAAAGCCCATGAAAATATTGGCAAGGCCCGAAAAGAAAAGGCCGCACGCCAAAAAGAGGCGCGCACTGTTTTGATCGCCTAAAATTCCGCTGATAAAGCGGCCGCAGCCGTAGATGATGCCGAAAATGGAAACAATGTTTCCTAACTGAAGCTTGGTAAAGCCAAGGCTGGATTCCATGACGCCCATGGCCTGCGGGAAGTTTTGGCGCGAAAAATAAGACGCGGCATAAGCCACCATCATGAAAAACATCATGCGGTTTTGCCAATGTTTGTAAATTTCTTGTTGAGATTCCTTTGCTTTTATATTCCCTACGGACGTGGACTTTTCTAGAGGCATTCGCCACTCATAAAAAACACTGTACTCTCCACGGTAGCTTAGATATCCCTGAAAATCATCTTTAATTTTGAAAATATGTAAGGACTATCTTTTTGGTGGCGGCGTTATTTTTCATCTTTCTGTGCCATGACTTGATCATAGAGTTCGTGCGATTTTGAGGTACAGATACTTTTTATAAATTTTCCCCTTACCTCTTCAGATTGTCCCATTTCATATATCCATTTATGTTCTCCTCCCAAATTTTTAAGGTGAAGGCCTTTGATTATTTCTTCGATAAAATTCCATCGAAAAACAGTTTGCATAGATCTTCTGAACTTTTCTGAATCCTACAAATACTGCCACAATCTTTTAATAAGAAGGGAGACTTTGTTATACTTTAAATCTGGGAAGATTATAAATTTTGGGGCTGACACCTAACATTTTTATGTTAAGGTGCGCGTATGTACATAAAACATTGCAAATTGAGCAAAAAAGAACAGCTAAAATTAATGGAATTTTTTGTTGCAGGAACGACAGCTAGAACAGCTG
>BNTO01000135.1 GCA_025996655.1 Alphaproteobacteria bacterium | reverse complement strand
ACGATGAGATGTTTATGGAGGCAAAAAAGCCGTGTCATTTATGTTCAACGAAGAGGAAAAGAATTTATGTACTGCGTCCGGTTAAGGAGTACAAACTCACGCACGTTGAGGCGGGTCTTTGTCTTGGTCCTTAGGGGACGACACATTCGTCGCGTATTAAAGCGCTTAGATTCCTGTGGGTTCTGCGTCATCAAAAGCCGTATGCATGGAGGGAATAGAGCTTTTAGTAATGATTTTAAGCAGCTCGTTATGAACCTGGTAAAAGAAAAATATCACGATTCCGGCCAACGTTTGCTGCAGAAAAGCGCCGAAAGGGACGGGATTACCGTCAATCACGAAACGCTGCACGCTTGGATGATGGAAGTTGGTTTGTGGTGTGGTAAAAAAAGGAAAACCGCCACCGTTCATCAACGTCGCACAAGACGTTCGCGTTTCTGAGAGCTCGTACAAATTAAGGAATCTCCGCATGAAGTACACGACGAGAGTTTGCGACAAAAACGGTCCATAGGACGGATTCAAAGGAGATCCATCGCTTGTTGAGGACTTGATCATGTCTCGTAAAGTCCTGCAGACAGCGCAAGGCCCATCCCTTCCGGCCCTTTAACGCGCCGATTGGACTTCATGGGAAACAATCAACCCCGGACATTTCTAAATTGCGTTGTCGGCAAAATTTTTGTTAGGAGTGGTATAATGAAGGAAGTCCCCAAAAATAATGGAAGTCGAAGGTCCGAATGAAAAAAGATTCCGAGAAAAAAGCTCCGTCCGCTCACGCAACAAAAGAAATTCCTCCCTTGCCGCCTTCATCAAAAAATTTTGAGGGCAGCCCCCTTCGCCCTGTCCGCGGCATGCGTGACATTCTGGGCAAAGACGCGGAAACGTTTCAACACATTATCCAAACGCTTCAGCACGTTGTTTCTTTGCACGGGTTCAGCTTCATCGAAACGCCCATTGTGGAATTTACGAATCTTTTTGAGCGTTGCCTTGGAGAAGGGACAGACGTTGTGGGCAAAGAAATGTTTTCGTTTCTTGACCACTCGGAAGGCGCAGTTTCCCTGCGCCCTGAAGGAACCGCCTCCATTGTGCGCGCCCTCATTAACAATAAACTAACGCAAACCCTTCCTCAGCGCTGGTTTTATTGGGGACCCATGTTTCGCTACGATCGCCCCCAAAAGGGGCGCTACCGCCAGTTTTACCAATTTGGCGTCGAGTGTCTTGGCGAGGCGTCGCCACTTTGCGACGCAGACATGATTGCCTCTGCGTGGAAGGCCCTTCAGTCCCTCGGCATCAAAAACGCGGCGCTTTCGTTCAACTCCATTGGTGACACGGAAAGTCGCGAGCGTTATCGCACGTATCTTGTGGAATATTTTTCGGAATATGAGAAAGACCTTTCCGTCGATAGCCAACGCCGCCTCAGATCGAACCCTTTGCGCATTTTGGATTCTAAAGATCAAAAAGATCAAGACATCGCTCAGGATGCCAAGAACATTTGGGATTTTTTCACAAAAGACGCCTGGGATTTTTTTGATGAGGTTCAAAATCTTCTTAAGGAACTTTGCATCCCCTACACGATTGACCCCATGTTGGTCCGCGGCCTGGATTATTACGATCACGCAACGTTTGAAATCAAAGCGCCCGTTGGCGCGTCCGACCAAAAATTGGCCCTTTTAGGCGGCGGGCGGTACAACGGGCTTGTGCAACAAATGGGCGGGGGCGCCGTTCCTGCCATCGGCTGGGCAGCGGGCGTTGACCGCCTCATTTTGGCTTTGGAGCAAGATTCTTTCCCCAAAAGAGAACTTCTTTCCCTTTTGTTTGTTTCGGAAAAAGAAAAAATGTGGGCGCTTAATTTCGCCAATGACCTTAGGGACGCCCTTTTTGCGAACCCACGGCTTTCCGTTCTTTTTCTTACAAGCGGCGATCTTAGCAAACGCATGAAAGTGAGCGAACGCTTGGGAGCCACGCTGGCCCTTCTCATTGGCGAAGATGAAATCAAGGGGAATTTTGTCACGTGTAAGTTTTTTGCCCCCAAGGGGCTGTTCGCCGAAGGCCACGAAGAAAAAGTGAAGCTTCACTGGGACACGCTCCACTTGGAAGATCTGCTGAAGTTTTTGGACCCGCTCTTTGCGGAATAGGCTTAGGCGGCGCTTTCCGCGCGAAAAAATTAAATCTCTCGCATAACTTTTCAGAATCAGATTTTTGGTACGTCGCTCCGATGCTCGAATGCTCATGTACCCCAAGAGCTATTCCGCTTCTGCGCTCCCGGGATCCCATCAAAAACTTGTTTTTGATGCGTGCCCGCTCCGTATGCTTCTTCTAAAAATACAGATTCTAAAGGTCTTGCAAGAGATCTAACATAAAAAGTGCCCCAAACCTTAAAAAAAACATTACGGACCTTGAATGCTTCCACTTTGCCCAAAACGGCCAATATTTTGGAACGTTTCCTTTAAGAAGGACGTCTTATAGCCGGCTTCTTTCGTCGTTTTCGCGTCGCGATGCACTTTGTTTTCCCCAGTGATCATCGCCTTATCTTTTACAAAACCTCTTTCGTCAAACGTAAGGACAATACTGGTGTGAAGAATGGGCGACCGCCCTTTCACAGGGGCTTCCGACAACAGTCTATAAGTATAAAACCAGCGTTCAA
The DNA here is from genome assembly GCA_025996655.1 of Alphaproteobacteria bacterium. Taxonomy (GTDB): domain Bacteria; phylum Pseudomonadota; class Alphaproteobacteria; order BNTO01; family BNTO01; genus BNTO01. The sequence continues at coordinate 705 of BNTO01000135.1, read as the reverse complement.
CGCCTTTCTGTTTTGAAAAAATGGAAAACGTTGACGGCGGACCGTATTTTTTCCGAATAGAATCTTTCGTATCTTTGCCTGCGTGAATGGCCTTTAAGTCAAACGTTTGGAGATAACACCCTTGCTGTTGCAACGTTTTCGTACATCCCATTAAAAAACATAAGAAAATCGCACAGAAGAAAGGCCTGACGAGGCGCAAGCGCCCCCAAGTTTGTCTTTTCATATTTTTCCTAAAAACTCAAACAACGCAAAAAATAGAAGCACACAGAAAGGTAACATAATTTTTGGGGGTGTTGTGGGGAATCCGCAGGAGCTCACGCCGCTCCATGAGATTTTCTAAAAGTACGTCATCTTGAAAATATGAGGCGGCTCAAAAAGAAGAGAACTACGTTTGCGGCCTTCTTTATTTAGACGCTAAGTTCGTACGCACAAAAAACTTGCAAAAATTTTTATTAGTGCGTATAATAAGGATGGGATCGTTTTATTTGGATATTACTTTTAAGGAGCCACCTATGTTTACAAAAAAATATATTTATTGTCTTTCCCTCGGGATGGCCCTTTTGCCTGCTGCATATTCAGTTATAGCTAAGCGGCCTGAAAATATTGCATCTTTGCGATCTCCTCCGATATATTGTAACAACTTACCTTCACAGCCTCTTCTAACGTTTTAAAATACTTTGAAACAGCCCGGACTCTTCCCTTTAA
>BNTO01000134.1 GCA_025996655.1 Alphaproteobacteria bacterium | reverse complement strand
GGATTTTGTCGCGAAGCTCTCATTCCCTCAGTTCGTCTGGGTACAAGACATCGCTTGAAGCCATGGTGCCCACGGAGTACCAAAAGCTGATGGCCGAGAAAGATAAGGCCTAAACATTCTTCTTTTTCATTCCATAAAGGACGTGGTCGCGAACCATTTAAAGCTTCATTTCGAATTTTTTAGAAAAAGAGAAGGTTGCTAGCGCTTAAAAAAGCAACCTACACTTAAAGTGAGCGAAACAGGGGGAGTGCGCTTCATTTTTTTCAGAGAGTTTTTTTATGTGAGGATTCTTCTTATAAAAAAGTCCTTAAAGTACAACAAAAAGAATGTCTTGTAATTTAAAGAGTCTTTATTATATCTTCAATTTCAACGGGTTCTGAACCTTCTTTTAGAATCCTCCACTCTCCTTGTACTCCGGTTCCGTCTTTTCGAATGAGAGCTCCTAAACAGTAATTATATACCCAAAATCCGCTGTACTTATTTCCGCTAGGGCACGTCATCGTTCCATTTCCGAACACGCTACCTGCTTTCCATTGTCCTTCATATACCCTTCCATCCGCGTATATACATACTCCAGCCCCTTCCGGCTTACCATTAATAAAACATCCGGTATATTTATTTTTATTTGGATATTCCATAGTTCCATTTGCTTCTTTACCGGCTATCCATTGCCCGTTATAAACTCTTCCGTCTGCGTATTGACATATTCCATGTCCTTCCCTTAATCCGTTCTTCCAATCTCCATTATACGTCTCTCCGTTAGGACATGTCAGAGTTCCTCGTCCTTCTCTGTTATATAATTTCCATTGTCCGTCATAGTGTTCGCCGTTAGCATAGGTAAATACACAATGCCCGTCCATAGTGCCACGGCCCCAATCTCCATCATATTTGTCTCCATTAGGCCATATCAAAATTCCTTTTCCGTGCCTTTCTCCTGCGAGCCATTGTCCTGTATATGTTTTTTTGTTTTCGTTCAAGGGCTCGCCATACCTTCTGGGTTCTCCATAGACACACACGCCACGGCCCTCCCTTTTACCTGCTTTCCACTGCCCTTGATAGACACTTCCATCTGAATATGTGTATACGCCAGGTTCATGAGCCTTCTGCTCACGTATCACTGAACTTTTACGAACCGAATCTGTCTCATAAAGATCATTCCCTCGCCACCTCACAGGTTGCGACCCAAAACTTGAAGGAACGGTATTTAAAAACAAAAAAGAAGATAATAAGCTCAATATCTTAAGCAAATAATGACTCACGTTTTTATTATAAAATAACTTTATATTATATATAATATACTTGTCGCGTGTTTTTAGTCAAGAATTGGTCTTTATTGATGCAGTATTCGAAAAGTGTGCGCAAAGTCTCCTCAAAAATAATTTCACGAGACGTTTAAAGAGGTGTTTATTTCTATCAAAACCTTAGAAATGACGCAGGAGGAATCTCCCTGTTAACATCAAAAAAAGGAAATCTTAAAATCGGTCATCGCATTGAACAATTTTGAGCAAAATTGTTCAAACCCTCCAACAATTTCCTTTTAAACGGGGAACAATAATAGTAGGTGGGACATATTTTGATAAATAAAGATGAGATTGGCAGCTTCCTTCAGAGGAATATTTACCGGGTCAAATACAGTTTTAAGTACAAATAAAAACCATTTAAGTACGCGGGTCCTCTCTGAAGTATTAATACACGGATAAGGCGTGCCCAAGACCTCGCTAGCGTCCTTGCTTTTCGCAACCTTGACAGGAACCTTATGGGTGCACACTCAGAACTAAAAATAGTTTACAAGAACATTCAAGACCTTCGTGAATACGACAACAATCCTCGTAAAAACGACGACGTCGTAGATCGCATGGTGGGCTGTATTCAAGAGTTCGGGTTTCGTATTCCGATCGTTGCACAAAGCGATGGCACGGTTGTGGATGGGCATCTTCGGTTGAAGGCCGCCAGAGCTCTTGACCTCCAAGAGGTCCCTGTCGTTTTAGCGGATGAGCTTTCGGAAGCGCAAATTAAAGCGTTTCGGTTGGTTGCGAATCAATCCGCGAATTGGGCGGATTTTGACGAAGAACTCTTGAAAATTGAATGGGAAGATTTGAAAGCGTTGGATTTTGATCTCAGCTTAACGGGATTTGATTTTCAAGAAATCCAGGACCTTCTCGACGAAAGAGATCCCCTCGAAGAAGATTTTTCAGATTTTAAAGAAAAAGGAGATAAAAAAAGACCTTTGATTTCAAAAGTCGGGGACCTTTGGATTCTAGGGGAGCATCATTTGCTTTGTGGCGATAGTTTGGATTCAAAATCTTACGAAACCTTGCTGCACGGTCAAAATGTCGATCTTACCGTGACGGACCCTCCTTATAACGTGAGCTATCGCGTTAATAAAAATCCCGAAAGAGAGAAACTGTTAGGCGGCTCTAAAAGGATTCAAAACGATAGTTTAGGTTCAGAGGGCAAAGAAAGGCCGCTTCCCCTACCGAATTATTCCCAGCACTTCTAAAAACGCGTATTAAAAACGAAGTGGAAAGAGGAAAAATGTTGGAAATCGAAGCCAAGGTGAAAACGGTCCCGTACGTCGATGCGGAGATTGTTGAAAAACAAGCGTTTCAAGTTGGTCGCACCGTTCGCGATTCCCTTCAGAACATTCCCGATCGCGTGTCGTCTCTGCTGGCGTCTCTTTCGGACGCCCATCAAATCTACGAAATTCTCACCAAAGAAATTCGTCTGGCTTTAGAAAGCCTTTCTTCCGATCTTGTTGATACGGAGAATCCATGATCTACGCGAAAAGTTTTACGGCAGGGCTTAGACCGGATCCGTTATTAAGCGTTTCCGAGTGGTCGGATTCCCATCGCATGCTTTCGCAAACGGCGAGCTCGGAACCTGGCCGCTGGCGCACCGACCGCACGCCTTATTTACGCAAAATCATGGATTGCCTGTCCCCCAGCAACCCAACGGAGAAAGTGATTTTCATGAAGGGTGCCCAGATTGGAGGGACAGAAGCCGGAAACAATTGGGTTGGATATATCATAGACCAGGCGCCAGGGCCCCTTTTGGTTGTACAACCGACGGTCGAAAGGAGTAAGCGGTGGTCGAAGGGCCGGTTGGCGCCTCTTATTGATGACACGCCTTGTTTAAGGGGGAAAATCAAAGACCCACGATCGCGTGATTCCGGTAATACGGTTCAGAGCAAAGAATTTCAAGGTGGGATTGTTGTCGTGACAGGCGCCAACAGTGCGGTGGGGTTACGTTCGATGCCGGTTCGGTATTTGTTTTTAGATGAGGTCGACGCTTATCCTGGAGACGCCATGGGTTCCCATTCAACATGTTGAATGGGGCCCGCGATGGTGA
>BNTO01000133.1 GCA_025996655.1 Alphaproteobacteria bacterium | reverse complement strand
TATAACTTGGGGAAAAGATTGAAGGCGATAAAAGGGTTTACCCCCGTAGAATTTGTTGCTAAAAAGAGGGGGAAAGAGTCGACGGAGTTTGCTTAAGAATTATACAACAAGAATTTGGGACTAGACATGTACAAACTTCGCTCCACTTGGCCATGTATACATTCCCTTTCCTTCCCTTTTTTCTGCTTTAAACTGCCCAGCATAGACGCGGCCATCTGCAAAGGTATATACACCCTGTCCTTCCATTTTACCAGTTACAAGGTCTCCAACATACTTGCTGTCCGGCCCTGTCTTGGTTCCTTTTCCTTCTGCTAAGCCGTTCTCTAATTCTCCCACATAAAGACTTCCGCCATCCTCCACAAGTCCGACTTCTGTGTGCTTATCGCCGTTAGACCTTACATTAAAAATCTTCACAAAATGCGGAGTGTCCTTATGAGTTTTTTCAGCAGATTTTCTGGACCTTACATAATTGCGCGCAACCGACTCGGTCTGTTCTTTCCAGATGCTCGCGATTTCTTGAGTGAGAGTAACCTCTTTTCTCCTATTTCCGTCTGCCAAATCAAAAAGTCGGAAATCCTCTACAGCTTGTCGGGAGCTTCCCATTAATGCCGAGTGTCCTAGAATACGAGTCGTCATATAGAAACAGACGAGCGGAACAAGAGTATAGGCCACAGATGCTGATATGACTGCTGTTCCTATTTGGGCAACAGCGGTTTGGTAATTTTTGATACATAACTTCAAAGGTTGGAGCCACGATGCGTGTCATGTAAAATTTGATAGTTTCCTCGGTAATATACTTTTTTCCTTTACTGCTAACAGTTTCCTCAATCGGAACGCGGTACTCGAACCTAGAAGGCCAAGCTCCTGCACACAGAAAAATAAGAGGAAAAAGACGGATTTGCATAAAAACTCGATAAAGGACCTTACAGGCTAAGGGTAAGATAGGGCTGTTATTTTTTTAAGATTTTTTTACAAAAGAAATTCACTGCCTTTAAGGATTTTGGGCTTTCTAGGGTAGCGGAAGGAGTAGGACGGAACTGTAAAAAAAGAGAGGAGAGCAGCTCTCTCTTGCCACAAGACCAACATCCCCTCCTTTCCCCAAGCCCTTTTTGGCCTAGGGGAAAGGAACTGTTTGTTTGACTTAATAATCCATATGACCCATGCCGGGGGCCGGAGCGGCGGGTTTGGGTTCAGGCTTCTCGGCAACCGCGCACTCGGTGGTAATCAAAAGCCCCGCAACGGAAGCAGCGTCGGTCAAAGCGGTGAGAACGACCTTTGTTGGGTCCATAATGCCGCTTTTAATCAAATCCCCAAACAAGTCTTTTTGGGCATCGTACCCAAAATTAAAGTCGTTATTTTCGGTGATTTTCCCAGCAATAACGGCGCCGTCTTTCCCCGCGTTCTCGGCGATTTGTCGGCAGGGCGACTGAAGGGCCCGCGCCACAATCTGAACACCCACGTTCTGGTCGGCGTTCGCGCCTCTGACTTGCTCTAGCGCGTCAGCGCTGCGTAGCAATGCGACGCCGCCTCCGGGCACGATCCCGCTCTCTACAGCGGCGCGTGTGGCGTGCAGTGCGTCCTCCACGCGGTCTTTTCGCTCTTTCACTTCCGTTTCCGTTGCTCCGCCGACGCGCACAACGGCGACACCTCCGCTCAATTTGGCCAAACGCTCTTGCAATTTTTCTTTGTCGTAATCCGAAGTCGCGTCTTCAACTTGTGCGCGAATCTGAGCGCACCGCGAGGTTAAATCTTCCTTAGCTCCCGCGCCTTCCACCAAGGTCGATTCTTCTTTGGTGATCGTAGCGCGTTTGACACGGCCCAACATCGCCAAGTTTACCTTTTCCAGTTTGAAGCCCAAGTCTTCCGAAATGAGCTGGCCACCCGTTAGAACGGCGATATCCTCCAACATAGCTTTGCGTCGGTCTCCAAATCCTGGCGCTTTGACAGCGCAAACTTTTAGGCCGGCGCGAATTTTGTTGACGACGAGCGTCGCCAAGGCCTCTCCTTCGACGTCTTCGGCAATAATAAGAAGCGGACGACTCGACTGAACAACCGCCTCAAGCACAGGCAAAAACGGCTGCAGAGACGACAATTTCTTTTCGAAAATCAAAACATAAGGACTTTCCATTTCGCAAATCATTTTTTCGGAATTGGTTACGAAATACGGGGAAATGTAGCCTCGGTCGAACTGCATGCCTTCCACAACGTCGAGTTCCGTTTGGAAGGATTTCGCCTCTTCAATGGTGATGACTCCTTCTTTACCGACTTTTTCGACGGCCTGCGCCAAGATAGCGCCGATCTCTTCTTCTCCGTTGGCAGAAATGGTGCCAACTTGTTTGATTTCCTCGTTCGTGACAACGGGACGTGATTTGCTTTTAATGAACTCCACAATGGATTTCACGGCAAGGTCGATACCGCGTTTTAAATCCTGCGGGTTCATTCCGGCAGCGACCGACTTCAGCCCTTCGCGCACGATAGCTTGCCCCAAAACGGTGGCGGTGGTAGTACCGTCCCCAGCCAAATCCGACGTTTTGACGGCCACTTCGCGTAGCATCTGCGCGCCCATGTTTTCGAATTTGTCGCTGAGCTCAATTTCTTTTGCGACCGTTACACCGTCTTTGGTGATGCGTGGTGCCCCATACGCTTTTTCGATAAGAACGTTGCGCCCCTTTGGTCCTAACGTCACTTTGACGGCGTCGGCCAAAATGTTGACGCCTAATAAAAATTTTTCTCTCGCTTCATTTGAAAAGCGTACATCTTTTGCTGACATATTTTCCTCCGTAATTTAAAAAAGTTTCTTCCTGCGACATAGCTAGCAGCGCGGCCTAAGCCAAAATGCCCATAATGTCGGATTCTTTCATGACAATATAATCTTGTCCATCGAGTTTGACCTCGGTCCCCGACCATTTGCCAAACAAAATGCGGTCGCCCACTTTAACGTCGAGCGGGCGAATTTTGCCGCAATCGTCAATCGCGCCCGTACCCACGGCCAAAACTTTGCCTTCCATAGGCTTCTCCTTGGCGGTATCGGGGATAATGATGCCCCCGGGCGTTTTTTCTTCGGATTCGAGCCTTTCAACAAGAACGCGATCATGTAAGGGTTTAAAAGACATAAATTCCTCCTTTGTTCCAATGTCCAACACTTTCGGTGAGGACGGCGACGCTTTGTCAGCACTCTCACCCTCTGAGTGCTAATTTGGAATATTTTGACGCATGTGTCAAGAAAAAAGAAAGTCCTGTCAACACAATTTAGGAATGTCATGTTTGTGCCATTTAGGAATGTCACCCTTGAGCCTTCCCGATGAGCCCGAAACGGATACGCCTAGCCGGCTGATGGCGGTAGGAATTCCCTTGGTGTTG
>BNTO01000132.1 GCA_025996655.1 Alphaproteobacteria bacterium | reverse complement strand
CTTTTACTTGGCGCAACACATAGAGTCTCTCCATGTCCCTTTCACGAAACACCCATGACATTGTTCCTGCCTCAACAAATCCGTAATTTGACCAAAGTTATAGGATCCTTTTTGGGACCTGAAACATAACATTCCTAGATTGCGCTGACACTCCTTTTTCTTTTATGAACCAGCTGTGAGTTTTTCTCCCTACCGTCCTAAAGACTTCAAAGAGACGACAACTCCACACTTCCGGGTTCACATAAAAATTCCATGTTTCTCTCGTCTTTAGAAAGAACGCTGATGCTGTTGCGTTGAAAAAGTCTATGCAAAGAGGAACGGCTTAAAAGGGGAATTGTTCCTGCAAGGCAATCCAACAATCGTCCAACGGCGGTTGAGAATGCTGCGAAACGCAACGCAGATCGCCTCTTCCTCCTTGGTTAAAACAGTTGAAAGAATGTCTTTCGGCCCAGAAGCTTTATCGCTCCCAGATTCTCTGTGTTTCCCTCTCATAACGGTTTTTGGATTGAGATGATACTTTTTCGCAGGTTTGGCTACGCTCTCTTGACTCTGACGGATTTCGAAACGAATTGTCTCCGTCGTTCGGACGTTCCTGTGGTAAATTCGTCTCCTAAAGCCTCCTTTCCTTGTAAATATTCTTGCTCACTCATTATGTCCCAAAGATGCGGGACTAAACAATCAACTGTCTCCTTTTTTTCAGGACGTTCTCGCGCCGTCTCCAATCCTGGGAACTTACACCGTTCTTTCTGAACTCTTGCAATCTGCCTTCAAACTGTAGAGAATAGCTGGGGCTTTCGGATATTCTCACGCTCGTGCGCAAGCTTTATTACTATCCTCTTTGCGCGTTTTCGCGAACGGCTCTGCTTGTTCTTTCTGAAAAAAAACTTGACTTTATCACAGAAGTGACGCGTTTTTGGGATCAAAAGGGCCCCATTCTCGATCTCAATTCTTTTGGACGGCTTCCTGTTTTCGTGGACCTCAACGGTTCTGTTATTGCTGGCGTTTACGCCGTTTGCGAATATTTGGAAGAGGCTTACGAAGATTTCAAAATTTTGGGAACCGATTGGAAAGAGAGGGCCGAAGCTCGGCGCATCTTTCAGTGGCTTCATGAAGATTTTGCCGCCGACATAACGGCCCCCTTGGTTTATGAAAAAGATATTAAGCGATATTTCACGCAGGGCCCCGCGTCTGCGCCCTCGTCAGCAAAATTAAAAAATATTAAGGACATATTAGCCGACGACATGAAACACATTGAATCTTTTGCGGAGCGGCGGAATTGGCTCGCTGGCGACAACTTTTCGTTGGCGGACTTGGCGGCGGCCGCCCATATTTCTATTGCGGATTATCTTGGCGGCATTTCTTGGAAACAATTTCCCACAGCAAAGGAATGGTACATGCGCATCAAATCTCGCCCGAGTTTCAAGCGTTTGCTCGCGGATCGCGTGCCGGGGCTGCCGGCCTCTGCGCACTATACGAATTTAGATTTTTGAAAAGAGGTCCAACGCATGAATCCCGCCGTCTGCCCTCCTTCGGAGAATCCCATTTTTTGTGAGCTCAAACATTTGTTTTTGCAAGGAAAACTTTCTCAATGTTATTTGTTTTATGGACCTCTCCCCCCTCTTGGCTTTCAAACGCAAGAGGAAACGGCTTTAGAAACAGCGCTACATTTTTCCACCTTTATTTTGGCCTCCAACGAAAAAGACCCTACCGAGCAAAACTTGGTTTCCACGCGCAAACACATGACGCAAAAGACGCATCCCAACTTTTTTGAACTCGCGCCAGAATTGGGGAAAAATGAAATCCTCGTAGATGACGCGCGAAAGCTCACGACTTTCTTACAAAGCACGCCCACGCTTCCAGGGTGGCGCGCGGTCCTCATTCATCCTGCCCACGCGCTGAATGATTCTTCCGCCAACGCTTTGTTGAAAATGATGGAGGAACTTCCCGCAAAAACGGTGATTTTTCTTGTGGCGCATAGTTTGTACACCATCAAGTCAACCCTTTTGTCGCGCAGTCAGAAGATTTTTTTCGCGCCTTCTAAACTTGTAGGCTCCGCCCCAGAAAATTTAGCCGCTTGGGAAAAAACGCTTGACGACATTCTGCAAGACCTTTTGTTCAAAAAAAAATGGCCCGAAAAAGAAAGGCTCGAGCCCCTTTTTAAAGAAGAAATTCTTGCAGTTTTGCCTGAAAAAGTGAAAAACTTTCTTTATAAGCAAGCGATACATGCGCTTTCGGACTCTTCTGTAGACCTTTGGGCCACGCGCTATGAAAAAGTTTCAGATTTTATCAATGCGGCGGAAAATAAAGCTCTTTCGCCCTTGCATTTTGTTTCGAATCTTTTTGTCCAGCTTGCTGCGTAAAAATTGGAAATAGCTATCCAAATAGTTGGTGAGCCCCAGCCAACAAACTTTCAAGCAGCCCGCCGTGTTGGAAGTGATAAAGAAGCAAAAGAGAAAGATCTACCCTTTCAAGACTTCGTGAAGGTATTTTTGATCTTCTTCTGAATCTCCCCATATAATGTCTTGTATGACGGTGATCTTGTTCCAGAGGAAATGTTAAATCTTTCCCTAATAACCATTGAGCTTCAGGGAGCGGTCTTGTTTTCCTTCTTTAGATGTATCAGAATTTAAGCATTATAGGATGAATCATACACAATTCCTTGCAGATAAATACAATCCTATCAAGGAAATGGAAAACTTTTGGAACCAGGCCAAAAGGCATTTAAGGAAATTCAATGGTATTCCTAAGGAGCATTTTTACTTGTTTCTAAAAGAGTGTGAGGGACGGTTCAACGTCGGCAATCCAAAGATGCTTTTAAAGGATTTAAAAAAGCTTCTAAGAGAGTTATGTTGAGAATCTCAGGTGTCAGCCCCAAAGATTTTATCAATGCCTATAACTTGGGGAAAAGATTGAAGGCGATAAAAGGGTTTACCCCCGTAGAATTTGTTGCTAAAAAGAGGGGGAAAGAGTCGACGGAGTTTGCTCAAGAATTATACAACAAGAATTTGGGACTAGACAGGTAGAGTCTCTCCATGTCCCTTTCACGAAACACCCATGACATTGTTCCTGCCTCAACAAATCCGTAATTTGACCAAAGTTATAGGATCCTTTTTGGGACCTGAAACATGACATTCCTAAATTGCACAACATGACATTCTCAAATTGCGCTGACAGTGTTAGTCTCAAAAATAATTATTCATATTCCTAGTGCTAAAAAAAAATCAATGACTGACCGGCTAAAGCCGGTAGTAGGGGTTCCCTCCTAAAGGAATCCTTAGGAGGATAAATCTCTGTCTCAAACTTTAAAAGTGTCGTCGGATTCTTGCTTTGCAATATATCTCTTGATCATTTCTTCTGTTAC
>BNTO01000131.1 GCA_025996655.1 Alphaproteobacteria bacterium | reverse complement strand
CTTGGGGAAAAGATTGAAGGCGATAAAAGGGTTTACCCCCGTAGAATTTGTTGCTAAAAAGATGGGGAAAGAGTCGACGGAGTTTGCTCAAGAATTATACAACAAGAATTTGGGACTAGACAGGTACTCGGCGACCGACTACGAAGCTATAACCGCGGGGGCCACAACCAAAACGCGAAACGGAGGAAAAGAAAAAGGCGGCGAAGAGTGGTGGGATAGCAGTGCGTATGGACTCTTAGCCGGTACGCGAAAACAGCACTGCAGCATGTTGCGACTCAGCGTCAGGAGCATCAAAACCACAGATCCTCCGAAAGGGTATGCTTGGGCTTGCGCATGCCGCCTGCCACCAAGAGAAGCAAAGGGGGTAATCTTGTCAATGAAGGAAGAAGACATTGCGAACATGGATTCGTTGAGCATCGCAGCGTGCCAAGAATCGACAATTATAGACGCCCTCATCTTACAGATTATGAAAATGACGAAAATACGTCAAGAAGAGTACTTAAAACGCTGGGGCAGTGGTGAGAACACTGCGGAGGGTTTGGAAAATGTCAGCAATCTGCTTTCAAGAAGACAAAAGCTCTGCCTACAGTATGCGAAGAAGAAGCTGGGGGGGGCTGTTCGTTATACACTTTCTTCCAGCTGAGCCTCAACATAAACGACCGTTGGAAATCGGGAGAACGGTGCTTGCATAAACTTTTGATGCCGAAAAGTGTCGCTAAGTTCAGAGACCCAAAAAACGCTACAAAATTGCACCAACAGGAGGAAAGTATGGGTCGCCGATTGACAGCAAGCGATAAGACGATAGCAGCATTAAAGGCACTAAACGAAAGGATCGAGAAACATTCAGATATGAAGATCGACGAAGACCCCTTGGACGAACTTGGAATCGCACTACTTACAGAGATGGTCATTGAGTTAGTCTGTCCGTAGGGCGCGAACGAAAGGGGCGTCTTTCGTTGAGAACAGACCGCTCCTGCCGCTTACGACGGAAGCCGCACCATCTGAAAAAACGCCTCTTTTAAAGCGACACCAAGATGGGAAACAAAAGAAAGAATAAAATATTGAAGACAAGCCACACGAGCAACACAAAGAATGTTTGGACTGAAAAAAGGAAAGCCTTGTCTTCGCCTCGGTTTTCGAATTCTTGGCAGTCGAGTAAAAAAGCGCTAGGAGATGTGGGGTAGCGCCAAACCCAAAGGAGAGGAAGAATGGAAAATAAAAGCAAAAAAAACGGAGGCATGGTTTTCGCATTTTCAACGACCTTACTTCATTCTAAATTTTTTTTGCGGAAAATTTAAAAGATTTTTTTCAGGCAATGCCTTGGGCAAAAATGTCTGAATTCAAAGGGTGTTTGAGCGGATAGGGGGGACCCCCAAATTTTCATGAGGGCGCTCTGTTTCGCACCAAAACCTTGGTTGACAGGGAACGCCCCGCATGATCCAATAAAAGTGTTGTGTTCCCAAGATGTCGCTTCTTTGTGTTGCCTTCAACGCTCCCTGTTCATATTGCCATTATCCCCGACGGAAATAATCGGTGGGCAAAAAAAAATAAAGTTTCTGTAGCCAAAAGTTACAAGGCGGGCTTTGACGCGCTGGAACGCGTTGCGGAAAAGGCGCACGCCCTCGGAATCTCTTACATGACGGCGTATGTTTTGTCGATGGAAAATTTAAATCGGCGGACAGGCGCGTGGATGAAGGTTTTTTTAGCGGTTGCCTCCCGTTGCATGAAGCAGTTTTTGAAAAGTCCCTTCTTGGCGCACACGAAAATTAAAATTTTGGGGGACAAGACCAAAATCCCAGAGCCTTTGCGCACAGAACTGGAAAACCTTTGCCGTCTCACAGAAAAAAATGAAGGCCTAACGTTTTGCCTGGCCGTGGCCTACACGGGGCGCGATGAAATTCTTCGGGCCGTCAATCGTCTCATTTTGAAACACGGCATCCTCCAGGATGTCAAAAGTCCGAAAGCGTCTCCCTCGTGGCCTATTACAGAAGAAGAATTTGAGAACTCCTTAGATACGCGCGGGTTGCCACCTCCTGATTTAGTGATTCGCTCTTCTGGGGAACAGCGCCTGAGTGGTTTTCTTTTGTGGCAGCTGGCTTACGCTGAATTTATCTTTTTGCCCGAACTTTGGCCCGACGTCACGCCGGAACGCTTTGAAGAGGCCCTCGAAGAATATACCAAGCGCACGCGTAATTTTGGCCAAATGAGGGTTGCCCATGCAAAATAACAAAGAAAAAGGAGGGGCGCTTCGCTTGCCCCAGGAGCTGCAGCTCCGCACGCTCAGCGCCATTGTTCTTTACGGCGCTATTATAGCGGCCCTTTTTGCGGGTTCTTCGGCTTTTCATGTGTTTCCTTGTGTTTTGGCGGGAGTCCTCCTTTACGAATGGGGAAAAGCGTTGAAACTTCTCCCTCTTGTTATAGGATCTTACGAATTTCTTTTTCTGTATTACGTACTTTTTAACAACTCCGGAACAACCCAAAAATTTTTTGGAATTTTACTCTTTTTTATTGCAAACGCCGTTTTTTTCTTTTTTCTCAAAAAAAACAAAAAAAACATCGTTTTCTCCGTTTCTTTAAAATCTTTTCTCCTGTTCACGGTGGGGCAAATTTATATTTTTCTCCCCCTCTTCACTCTTGACAAAAGCTACCTTTTTCAAGGGAAACTTTTTGTTCTTTGGATTTTTCTATGCATTGGGGCCACCGACACTGGCGCTTTTTTTGTCGGGCGTTTTTTGAAAGGTCCTAAACTTGCCCCGCGCATCAGCCCCCACAAAACGTGGTCTGGCTTTTGTGGCGGCTTGATGGTAGCGGAAATCGTAGGTTTTCTTTATGGAGCTTTTTTCCTGCGGGGGCATTTTTCGCTAGCCACGCTTGCCGGCTTGACTTTTATTATTTCTGTTGCAGCACATCTCGGCGATTTGGTTGAATCAGCTGCCAAACGCGCCCTTGGCCTCAAAGATATGGGCAGCATCATTCCAGGCCATGGCGGGGCGGCGGATCGCTTTGACAGTTTGCTTATGGTCGGCCTTGTTCTGTCCTTCCTTCGCCTTTGGAATCTCTGGATTTGAGGCCTTTGAACTTATAATCATCCAAGGGGATCTGTTAAGTTAGGGGGCTCTTTGACTTCTTTTCCTTTTGTGGGTATCTTAAGAAGAGGTTTGTTGTTTTTTTGCGTGTTTTATTAGAGAGCATGCGAATTAGGGGTTATATGAAAAAATTTTGGCTGGTGACGATAATTAAAAATCTCAGAACTTGTCTTCACAAACAATCAAGTCTTTTTAGAAGAACCATGGAATGAGCCGTCATCACTCTATGTTCCGCTGATTTAACGGCTATTTCGAAATCTTTCGCCAAGCGCCTCAATCCGTTGAACCAACCAA
>BNTO01000130.1 GCA_025996655.1 Alphaproteobacteria bacterium | reverse complement strand
ATCTTCCGAAACGACCTATTCATGGATCTCAACCTGAATGGGATGACGGATCCCAAGTCACGGGGTGAGTGCTTTTAGGCATGCTAACCTCCTGTTTTTTCTCAATGAGGTACACTTCTTCGCGTGACTCTTACATCACGAGAGGTTTTTGTTTTTAGGGGTAGGTTGCACTTGGCTGTTGAAGGGGCAGGAGACCTGAGTGTCGGGGTTACCTTTCTAAGAGCCTGTCTTCACAAATGAGATGAGTTGTAGTAAACATCAAAAAGTTGTTTCTTTTTATAGATTAAGACATGTCCTATCCAAGTAACTGTACCGATAAATAATGGAATCTTATAAAGAAGTTCTTTGATACAGGGAATCGCGGCAAAAGACGAAACCCGAACCCTAGTTATAGCCACATTGATTCACAAAGTGTCAAAACAACGAGTCCTGCCAAAGAAAGGGGTGTTTTGTCCCTATTATTCGGTAACAATTCCTAAGGTCGGAAAAATTCCACCGAAACGCTTGCAAAGACTGACTCTCCCTAAAACATCTCTTGCTGGAGTTTTGTTTCTTTTTTCTCTGCACTTTTTTCTTTTGGTTTTGGCAGCCCTGCAAAAAGATCGTTTCTCTCCTGTTTTTCGAAAGATTGCAAAAGTTCGGTAGCGCGGTGGATCACACTTTTAGGAAGGCCGGCCAACTGCGCAATATGAATGCCGTAGGATTTTTGTGCGAAGCCGTCAATAATTTTGTGCAAGAAAATAATTTTGTCTTCCCATTCGCGCGTGGCAGCCGTCACAGGGACTATGGCCTCAAAAAGCTCGGCCAGGTGCGTTAATTCATGGAAATGCGTCGCAAACAACGTGCGGCATTGCGGTTTTTGATAAAGATATTCGCTAACCGCCCAAGCAATCGCAAGGCCGTCATACGTGGCGGTTCCTCTTCCGATTTCATCCAAAATCACGAAAGAACGCGGTGTAGCCTGGTGCAAAATGGCGGCGGTTTCAATCATTTCCACCATGAACGTCGAGCGTCCCGAAGCCAAATCGTCGGAAGCCCCAATGCGGCTGAAAATGCGATCCACCAGGCCAAGGGTGGCTTTTTGCGCCGGCACATAGAGCCCCATTTGCGCCATAATAATGATGAGGGCGTTTTGGCGCAGGTAGGTGCTCTTTCCCGCCATATTGGGCCCTGTCAGCAAGAGGAAACGGCGTTTTTCGGGATTAAGCGCGCAATCGTTGGCTGAAAAAGATGATTCGGTGACGGAAAACGCTTGCTCCACAACAGGATGGCGCCCCGCAACAATATCCAAAATGGGCTCTGTTTCAAACTGAGGCCGCACATAATGATTTTCGACCGCCAAATGCGCGCCCGCCGCCGCAACATCCAGGCGCGCCAACGTAGAGGCCCGCGCTAACAAAAGCTCGCGTTCCGCTAAAACGTTCTTGACAAGCTCGTCAAACAGGGCGCGCTCATGTTTCAGCGCTTTCGATTCTGCCTCTTCGATGTGTTTTTCGAGCTCACTCAATTCGGCCGTAGTATAGCGCGTGCCGTTGACCAGAGTTTGTTTGTGAATAAAAGTATAAGGAACTTTGGCGGTTTGCGCTGCGCTGACTTCAATATAAATTCCCCAAATATTATTGTGGCGAATTTTGAGATTCACAATTCCCGTTTGCTGAATATAGTGGTCTTGCAGCTGCTTCAAATTTTCTGCGGCGTAGTCTTTTGTGTGACGGAGATCGTCAAGCGTCGCGTCAAATCCGTCGGCTATAAATTGCCCGTCTCGGGCCCACAGGGGCAAATCTTCTTTTAAAGCGCGCTGAAGTTCGGGTAACAACGCTGTAGACTCGTCTAAAACACGGTGCCAGGCGGCGGCGCCTTCAAAGGGGGCGAGAGTCGAAGCAAGGTGTTCACTTTTTTCAAGAGCGACGCGAAGCGCCCCCAAATCTTTGGGGCTGAGCCGCCCCAGAACAAGGCGCGAAAGAATGCGCTCCATATCCGGAAGGCCCTTCAGGAGATCGCGCACAGACGCTCGTAGCGCAGGATTTTGAATAAAAAAATCAATGTCGTCCAAGCGTTTGTTGATTTTAGCGCTATCGAGAAGGGGCGTTGCCAAGTTTTCCAAGAAAAGACGGCGCCCCGCCGCGGTGATGGTTTTGTTGAGCGCTGAAAAAAGCGAGGGTTTGCGAGACGTTGCTGCGTCCGGCATAAGCTCCAAATTACGCCGCGTGGCCTCGTCCATAAACAAAAAATCCTGAGCTTCTAAGCGCCGCGGCGGCGAAAGAGGCAACTGCTGGCAACATTGCGTTGTCAAGACGTAATCCACCAAAACGCCCGCCGCCTGAATTTCGCTTTCTTTGAGTGACCCAAAAACATCCAACGTCTGAACATTGTAGACAGATTGCAACAGATAGCGCGCATTGGATTCTTGGAAGCGGCTCTTGGGCAAAAACACAAGGATTTTCTTCCACGATTCCAAAAGCGCCTCAAAAGACGCATGTTGAAACAAATCCGAAGACAGCACAATTTCGGACGGATTCCAACGCGCTAAATGACTTGCCAAATCCGCTAAAGGAAAAGTTTCGAGGCCGAAAAAGCCCGTCGAAATGTCGGCAATGGCCAAAGACACCGTCTGCGCGTTTCGGGGCAGCGGAGAAAGCGTGATGAGATAATTATTTCCCAAAGGCAAAAGCTCATCTTCGATTAAAGTCCCTCGCGTGACAATGCGCGTGATATCGCGGGCCAGCGGCCCTTTCGCTCCGCGCAACTTCGCCTCTTCGGGGGTTTCAATTTGGTCGCAAATCACGACGCGGTAACCTTTTTGGATGAGTTTGGCCAAATAAAGCTCGTAGGCGTGCGCGGGTACGCCGCACATAGGGATATCGGCCCCATGGCCTTGCTTTCCGCGTTTCGTTAGAGCAATATCCAGTTCTTTCGACGCGATGACGGCGTCTTCCAAAAAAAGTTCAAAAAAATCGCCAAGGCGATAGAAAAGCAAACAATCGGGATGCTTTTCTTTGATAGCCGTGTACTGCTGCATCATAGGAGTCAGCGATTCGCTTCCCGGCTCTTTATTTTTTGCGGATTCGTTTTCCTTCACGGATGATTTGTCTTTCTCAGATTCCTTATTTTCTTCCGATTGGTCTTTCATGATGTCCTAGCGAGCGCCCTCACTTCACTCTTTTCTCTCATAAGGTTTGGGGGGCGTCAAGAAAGTCCTTGGGGGATGGGAGCGGCCGCATGTTGTCGGCTCGACAGAAGGGAAAGGAAAATTTTGGCTTGGGCGAAAAATTTTTGTCAGCGCAATTTGAGAATGTCATGTTTGTGCAATTTAGGAATAGACCTCCTGTAAAAGTCAATTCTCTCAGTTTTTCAGGTTTTTGATAATTTTGGCTGTTTTTTTGAAAATTAGAGCTTCATAAAAGCACGTACACAAACTT
>BNTO01000129.1 GCA_025996655.1 Alphaproteobacteria bacterium | reverse complement strand
TCGGGACGGATAAGTTGGTTGATAAACATTTTTTTGATTTTTTTTGCCAAACGAATCTCATTCTACCAAAAGCTTGAAGCCAAAGTTGATCTCTTTCGATGGGGGATGAGAGGTTTCAACAGGGCCTTTAGCGGAACATAGAGTGATGATGGCTCATTCCATGGTTCTTCTAAAAAGACTTGATTGTTTGTGAAGACAGGTTCTGAGTGACGAACTACAAGCTTTATGCTTTTTTGCGGGAGCCAGTGCCATTTTCATGGGCGAAAAACTGCTGACAACACAAAATTCTGATTCCCATAAAGATTATGAACTCCTGCAACGATTGAATCTCAAAGTCAAAGAATGGGAGTTTTGAGAAAACCGTTGCAATATAAAAACTCCCCAAAAGGCTTCTCAAGAACGCCTGTCTAAGTTCAGGTAGATTTGACAAAAATCTTTTTTTTAGATAGCATTCAAAATGCGGTCCTTTTTGCAAGCAGCGAAGAGGCACCAAGACAGATTAAAATATGGAGCAGAGGTCCTTTTATGAAAGTCACCAATTCCCTAAAAACAATTCGCAATCGCCACCAAGCGTCGAAACTCATTCGCCGCAAGGGACGATTGTATGTGATCAACAAAGAGTGCCCTAAATTTAAGGCGCGCCAGGGCTAAGGCGCGAGAATTCGTCCGTGTTGCGACAGAAAAAACTTAAGGAGAGAACGTATGAGTGCAGAGGTGTTGGCAGCCCAGGGACGAAACCTTGGAGGGAAAGGCGCTTCGCGCAAGCTAAGGCGTGAAGGAACGGTTCCTTGCATTATTTATGGCGATCAAAAAGGGCCCATCATGGCGGCCGTTAACGAGAAAGTTATTACAAAACAAAGTACGCGGCACGATTTTTTTAGCCACGTTCTTGATTTGTCTTTGGCCGGAAGCGTGTTTCAAGTTATCCCAAAAGCGGTGCAATATCACCCCGTTTCGGATAAACCGCTTCACATCGATTTTCTGCGCATTAGCAAAACCTCTGAAATTCGCCTCCATATTCCGCTTGAGTTTATTAACGAAGACAAATCTCCGGCGTTGAAACTTGGGGCCCTTTTGAACATTGTTCAACGGTCCATCGAAGTTTTGTGCTCGCCCCTTTCTATCCCAGAAAAATTCGAAATTGATCTTAAGGGAGCGGCTTTGGGCACAACGTTTACCGTAGGGCAATTGGCTCTGCCTCAAGGTTGCCGCCTTCCGGGGACGGTTCATAGTGAGGCGGTCCTTGCCAATATTGTCCAACCCAGTCAGAAGGTAGAAGAGGAAACAAGCAGCGGGCCCGAGGCTGCAACCCCCGCTGAGGCAGCGAAAGCCACAGCGTAGTGCAATTCTCCTCGATGGAAGCGGCGATTCTTAAAGATTCGGATGCCCAATGGAGAGGGAAGATTCAAACCGCCACCGGGTGCGATGTCGAGGCGTTCGATGATGGAGCACCCTCTTTGGATATTCCGTCCTCACAGTTGCTAAGGGTTTTGGCTGTTCTTAAAAGCCAGAAGGATATCCAGTGCCGTATTCTAACGGATATTGTTGTTATAGATAGACCCTGGCAGGACAATCGCTTTGAACTGAACTACCTTCTGACCAGTCCGCTTTGTCAACAACGCGTTATTGTTCGAACATTTATTGAAGAGGGCGACCCCATCCGTAGTATTTCCTCAC
Source organism: Alphaproteobacteria bacterium (assembly GCA_025996655.1). GTDB lineage: Bacteria > Pseudomonadota > Alphaproteobacteria > BNTO01 > BNTO01 > BNTO01. The sequence goes on along the minus strand of BNTO01000129.1, from coordinate 1,745 downwards.
TTTATGCGTCCGCCGCGCTTCATGAAGCCGAAACGCGGGAGCAGTTCGGAATTCTTTTTACGAACGCACCCGAAAACAACCCCGTCCTTTTTGCTCGAGGAAGAGATTCTGCCCCCAAGGAAAGTTCGTCTTTCGAAAATTCGCCCGCGTCCTAAAAAGAGGCTTTTTACGCATACCCATTTTTTCCAATCTTATCCGTTGAATTTAGGGGTATTGCATCCCTTCATGGGCGCCGAATTTCGTCTCCGTATGACCATGCGGGAAGACCGTATCCTCTCTACCAAAATAGAACTGGGCTATCAGCATCGGAACCTTGAAACCCTTTTGCAAAAAGAAAGTCTCTTCCAAAATTTGCCTCGCATAAGTCGCCTCACCGCGCACGCCCCCCTCAGCCACGAACTGGCTTTTTTAAAAAGCATGGAATCCCTTCTGGAGCTCGAGGTTCCTTTAAGAAGCCAACTGATTCGTGTCCTTTTTTGCGAAGGCGAACGCATCATAAGCCACCTCATGAATTTGGGGCGGATGGCCTATGGCGCAGGCCTTTCGTACCTCCTCAACCTCGCTCTGGATTTCAAGGATCAATACGAAAGACTTTGTGAAAAAATTTTTCATCGTCGCATTTTTTTCGAAATTTTTGCGCTAGGCGGCCTGAAAAGCCCTATTTCCACAAGCTTCCTTTCGTTATGGGTCCGTTTTTTTGAGCAAGCTCTTGACCTTCTTGAAGTTTTTGAGGTCGTCCTCTTAAAAAACCGAACTTTTCGCGACAGAACGTGCCGCATTGGCCTTTTAGACAAAGAAAAGGCACAGTCTTTTGGTTGGACAGGCCCCAACGCCCGCGCCGTAGGCATCCCTCTTGATATTCGTACCCTTGACGCCGACGCCGTGTATGAGGAGATCGATTTCCGCCCCATTCTTTTTCAAGAGGGCCACGCTTTTTCGCGTACGCTTCTGCGTTTCGAAGAAATCAAGCAAAGCCTGCAACTGATGAAGGCATGCCTCAAAAAAATTCCGCATGATTCCCCGCCTCATAAGCCCGAGTTTACGGATTCCAAAAAACACCACATTTCTTTAGATTAGGCGACGATGAATCCCGAAACCGTCGACAAAGGCTTGTATCCTATCAAACAAGAATACCACGCCGTTGAAAGCCCAAACGGCGAATTTGGGTACTATCTTGTTTGTAATGGGAGCTCGCGCCTTTATCGCTGCAAAATCAAGGCGCCCTCTTTTCAGGCGATGCAGGCTTTTGCGTTTTTAGTGAAGGATCTCCCTTTTGCGGACCTCGGCCTCCTTTTGTTTTCGTTGGATATTTCCCCGCAAGAAATTGATCTGTAATCCTCAACGGGATTTTCTGATTCTAAGAGCGAGCCTTTCTGTTTGGTTGATCTTGTTTGTCCCTGCTCATTTTCGTAATATCCGACTACAAAATAAGAATAGGCGGTTCGGCAATGCTCAAAAAAAATGGAATTTTTTCTTTCCTTTTAGGTTTTGTGGGCGGCTCCCACCTTACGCAAGTAGACAAGGAAAATCAAAAAATAGAAAATCTGAAAGTCCGTTATATAGTAAAGATAATTGTCAGCGCAATTAGGAATGTCATGTTGTGCAATTTAGGAATGTTATGTTTCAGGTCCCAAAAAGGATCCTATAACTTTGGTCAAATTACGGATTTGTTGAGGCAGGAACAATGTCATGGGTGTTTCGTGAAAGGGACATGGAGAGACTCTATGTATTGTGCCAAGTAAAAG
>BNTO01000128.1 GCA_025996655.1 Alphaproteobacteria bacterium | reverse complement strand
AACTCCAGAAATGCTGCTGCCAATGTTACTGAAAAACGCGCTAACAGCTGCAAATTTTTCGGTAAGTCCCGTCCACAAATTAACGAAGAAATTCTTGACCTGTGTCCAGTATTTGATAACGAGCGTGGCGCCAACGGCAAGGCCCGTTATCGCTAAAACGACAGGATTGAGTTGCGCGACAAGAGCAAGGCCCTTGAAAACGACGCCAATCCCCGCGATGCCCGCCCTCACTCCATAAAACGCCATTTTGAGAACAGCAGCTCCGGCGGCTAAGCCTAAAACCAAGCCTGTTGCTTTCGTAAAAAAGGAAAAGATTGGGGCATGTTCCTTGCTAAAATCCGTGATTTTTTGAAAAAATCCCGTCACACTTTGCATCATGCTTGTGAACGCGGGCAATACGGCCTCGCCAATCGCGATTCCGAGCTGCTCAAACGAATTTTTGAATAATTTCATTTGCTCTTTCGTTGTGCCCATGGTCGCTTCGTAATCTTTTTGCAAGCTCCCGGCCACTTTTGTTTTGTCCGCAAGGCTTGCAAACGTATCTTTTAGGACGTCAACGTTATCGGCCAATTTTGAAGCGTGAGCTTGCGCTTTGGCTCCAAAAATTTGCAAGAGCGCCTCGCGTTGCTTGTGCATCGGAACGGCCTTGATTTTTTCGAGAGCGTAAATTAATGCCTGCTCCGGATTGTCCTTCATCATGGTTTTTAATGTTTCAGGCACGATGCCTATCGCTTTGCAGGCTTCCGCAGCGGCCTTGCTTGTGCCGTCGGCTGCTGTTCCAAGTTTGATAAGGAGCTGATTAACGGCCGCACTCGATTGCGAGGCCTCATACCCAATTTTCACAAAGGTTGTTGCTAAACCTGCCGTCGCTTGAACGGACAAACCAAACTGCGTGGTAACTCCTGAAATAGCCGCCATGCTTTTCATCAAATCGTTAGAAGACGCTTGCGATGTTGAACTGAGGTAACCCATAACGTCGCCCATCGATTCCAAGTCGGAAAGGCCCAATTTGAAGGCGCCCTGGAGCTTTCCAAGGGAATCGCCCATTTCTTCGGTGCTGACGCCAAAAGCGAGCGTCCTTTTTCCCGCTACCTCCGTCCAAGCGTTCAAATCCGCGTCTTTCACGCCGATGCGCGCTCCCATGGTGGCGAGTTTGGTGAGTTCTTGAAACGTAAAGGGGAGTTTTCGGGTGAGGCCCTCCAGTTCACTACGTAGCAAGCCAATTCCCTCGGAACGCATGATGGTTGTGACTTTCCCTAGCTCCGTCATGGCTTCCTGAGCGTCTATGGCCTTTTTGATAGGAAGGCCAAACGCAACGGCGGCCGTCATGCCTATGCGCATCAAACTTCCCATGGCCATCCGGGCTTTACCCGCGAACTCACTTTGCTTGCGCATTAAACCCTGCATGGAAGCGTATTGCGCTTTCAAGGCTGTCACAGAAACGCCAAGTTTCGTTTGTTTTTGCGCAAGTTGTTCCGTGCTCATGCCGGCTTTTTTGATGGAAACGTTCAAATTTTCAAGGGATTGCTTTTTTTCTTGGTAGGCCTGCTTGGCGTTTCGCGCCGTGACTTGCGCTTCTTTAAACCGTTGGGATAATTCCGCCGTCGGTTGCCCGGATTTTTTCATTTCTAAAGCAAGCATTTTCACTTGATTTTCAGCGGTTTTCCAGGCGTTTTTGGCTTGGTCCGTTTCGCCCTTAAGTTTGGTGAAAGCACTCGCGGCTTTGGCTTGCATATCCAAGTTTCGAATAGCCGAACCTAATGTTCCAAGCTTTTCTTTTCCTTGATTCATCGAACTTTCGAAGCTACCACTAAGGGCCGCGCCGATTTCAATATTCATTTTGTGAGCCGCTAGGACCATACACTACTTTCCATCCTCTTTTTGGACCTCTCTCAAGGCCTCCATCCAATCCAAGAAATCATCGAAATCCATATCCCAATATTGCTGCAGCCCGCCGCCCGTCCAACTTGTCATTTTTAAAAGGACTTTCATGAGGTCGTGTCGGGTGCCGTTAAAACTAAAAAATTTTGCAACTGCCTCTGAATTTTTGAATAATCCGAAAGGTCTAATTCCTCGACGGCTTCCCTTGAAATTTCTGCAAGGTTCGCAATCAAAAGGACTTCTTTTTCGGCGTCCGAAACCGTCATTTTATCAACCACCAAACGATCGCGAACTTTAGGACGGCGTAGAAAAATTTCCTTTAAAGCGATGCCATTCACTTGAATGGGATGATCTAATTTGATTGTTTCCATTTTATAACCCCAACGCTGCTCTGAAACTCTCTAACTGGTCGGTTCCGTTGATTTTTCGAATCATATTTTCGGCATCAATTTCAATGAGCTCGTCCTCGTTATAGACCAGCTTATACGCGCGTAAATCCATGGCCATTTTGAGGGTAGCTTTTTCGGCGGCCTTCCATGTTCCAAAATCCAGTTCACGAATGGTGCCACGAAGATGCAAAACAACGGGAATCGCTTCGGTGCTGTCCGGTTCTTGCAAGGCCCCGCGCAACGTTAAAGCCACCAGATTGCCGCTGATAAGGCCAAAAAGTTTAAAGATCTCGGGATCGTAATCGGAAAAGGTCATGTCGGTTTCAAGTTTTTCCATGCCCATGTCCATAGAAATGGGGACATCCATGCCACCAGCCCTGTATTCCTCGGTTTTGATGGTAAGTTTAGGCAGCGTGATTTCTTCGACTTTGCCGGCATAGCCGCGACCGTCCACGAACGTTGCAAAATTTTTCAATATTTTGGGTAGCATCAAACGATCTCCTTTAAAGCATTGTTGACTAAAAGCGAACGGAAAGTAATCCGCTCCGTGGGATACGGCGGCGTGAATTCCAAATCAAAATAGACTTGGCCTTGGGCGAGATGGGTAGGCGAATTGAGCTCCGGTGAAGGCCTGCAATGCCCGCCGAGTAAGGCGCCCTGAGTTTGAAGTTTTAAGATAGAGGCGTTCACATTTTCTGCGACGTCATCGAAATAGGTTTTGGAAATGTTCCTGTCCAGAGCCCAAAAATGCGCCTTCACTAAGGCATCGTGCAGGTTGTCCGCCGTTCTGCGGACGGACAAAAACTGCCATTTCGCATCGGCTGTTGTGGTACGATTTCCAAATAAACGGTAGCCATCGTGCCGTATTATAGTCGCGACGCCATGCTCATTAAGGAATTGCGCGCGGCAGTTTGCCTCCCCTAACGAAAAATCAATCGGACTCTGCGTTCCCAAAATGCCTTGAATCACGTGATTGGAAGGCGACCACCAAAACCCTTGCTCCGTATCCACCCGCGCCATCACCCCCGCCACGTAGGATGAGGCCGGAACGGCAACGCCGGCAAGGTTCAAAACGAACGGATCCACGAGGTAAACGCGCGGATGCGCCGCAGAAACGCTGGCGGCTACGGCCGCTGCGTCGTTGGTATTGGGGCCATCGGCAACC
>BNTO01000127.1 GCA_025996655.1 Alphaproteobacteria bacterium | reverse complement strand
TTGCGGATAAATACAATCCTATCAAGGAAATGGAAAACTTTTGGAACCAGGCCAAAAGGCATTTAAGGATATTCAAGGATATTCCTAAGGAGTATTTTTACTTGTTTCAAAAGAGTGTGAGGGACGGCTCAACGTCGGCAATCCAAAGATGCTTTTAAAGGATTTAAAAAAGCTTCTAAGAGAGTTATATTGAGAATCTCAGGTGTCAGCCCCAAAAATAAATAAGGTGGCCCGATTTTCGCCTAAAATGAAACTAAGGCATGTTTGCAGCTCAGGCGTCGCGCAAACAAGGAACAGAATTTTATGGCTGTTGTTATTATTTTAGCCGGCGGACGTGGAAAACGCATGAAGGCCCCGCTTCCTAAGGTGCTCATGCCTCTTGCTGGGCAGAGTCTCTTAGAAAGCGTCGTTCGCAGCGCGCATAAAATTAAGCCCAAGCAGATTGTCCTTGTAGGCTCGCACGATGTTTTTGCGCACCCGCTTTGGCAGGATTTGCAAAAACAGTGGGTACAAACCGTTCCGGAATGTTCCTCTTGCCTCCAAAATAACCCCGGCGGAACGGGGCATGCCGTACAGACTGCCTTTTCGTATATCCGCCCCTTTTTAGAGGCCGACGAACAAAAAATTGTCCTTTGCCACGGCGATATGCCGCTGATTCAGGCGGAAACGTTGCAGGCATTAGCGGAAAGTCCTGCCGACTTCACCGTTTCCGGCGTGCGCCTCAAAAACCCAGAAGCCTCAACCTTTGGACGCATTGAAGTCAACAGCGCGGGAGCTCCGATCCGCATTTTCGAAACACGGGACGCCACCGAAGAGCAAAAGAAAGTCTCCCTCGCTAACGCGGCGTTTTACGCGGTGTCGCGCGCGTGTCTTGAGGCGTGCCTCTTTGAGCTTACGTCCCAAAATGCGGCACAAGAGCTTTATTTCACGGATCTTTTGGTCCTCGCGGTTCAGAAAGGATTTTCGACGTGTCTCCTCGAGGTGGACGCCGACGAGGCTACCGGCTTCGACACGCTTGAAGATCTTCAAACTTTTCCCGTCCAGACCTTTTTGCGAAAAAAAATGATGCAAAGGGGCGTTCTTTTTCAGGATCCCGCCTCGGTGATGTTGTCGATAGATACGGAAATTGGTGCAGGGACGACGGTGGCGCCCTTTAATGTTTTGGGGCCTAGCGTTCAACTGGGTGCAAAGGTAACGCTGGAACCGTTTTGCGTTTTGGACCATTGCGTGATCAAAGATGGGTGCGTTGTGGGGCCTTTCGCGCATATCAAGGCCCAAAGTTGTGTTGAAAGCCAGGCGGTTATTGGGAATTTTGTGGAAATCAAAAAGTCCAACGTCGGCGAAAAAACGAAAGTCAAACATTTGTCTTACATCGGCGACGCATCGTTGGGGCCGCGTGTGAATGTTGGGGCGGGGACTGTGGTTTGCAATTATGACGGCATTCACAAGCACCCCACTGTTATTGAAAGCGGTGTTCAAGTCGGTGCGAATTCTACTTTGGTGGCGCCTCTAACCATTGCGGAGGCGGCTTTTGTGGGCGCGGGCAGCGTCATTACGGAAAATGTTCCAACGGAAACGCTGGCACTTGGCCGCGCTCGTCAAGTTCATAAACTCGAATGGGTGCGCAAGAGAAGAGAAAAAATACGAACGAAAAAGGAGATGGAGTAGTTTTTCTAGCTGTTTTGGTCTTAGATCATTGGAGTATGATGAGTGAGCAAGAATATTCACACTGGAAGGAGGCTTTAGGAGGCAAATTTTACACAGGAACGTCCGAACGACAGAGGCAATTCGTTTCGAAATCCATCCGAGTCAAGTGAGTATAGCCAAAAAGTATAATGTCACTTGTACTTTCGAGGGAATTTGATTAAAAATGTTCCTTATTCTCCACTGATCTGAGACTAAAACACTGCTCTCCCATCCAGTAGTTTGGAGCGTGCTTCAAGATATACACCCTAAAGCGCGCTACAACCCAGTCTGCAATTGCATACGATTAGTACCAATTTAGATTATACGAGACAGTTATCTGCTTAGTTGGCGCCTTGACCGCTAGGGGACACAAGCGTTTCAGAAAAAATTTGATAACAAAGTACAACAAGGCGCCACAACATCAAAAAGTATTTTGTAACGCTGTAATAGGATAAAGCCCTGCGTTTTGGCAAGCATATTTTCGGGAAAAAATGCCAAAAAGTTTGTGTTCCTTAGTATTCAAGGTACCAACTAAGCAGATAAATGTCTCAAAATTTTTCACAACGCATCCTAGGCAAAAATTTAAACTTTTGAGTTTCTGGAATAAATTTCTAACGGTAAGAGATTTTCCTCGAAAGTCTTTTTTGTTTACTAGCTCAGTTCATGCGGGTCAAATACAAAAACTATATGTTTTTAAGATTCGTACAAAGAAGAAACCCGTGAAGAGCTGCATTTTGGCTCTAAAACGGCACGCAAGGCGCTTTTAGCCAAGAAAGTTAAGACATCTTTGTTCTATAAAATTGGCGCGTTTCCTTATCAAAATGTTCCAAAGCGTAACTCAGCATCTTGCGTGGCATGTGCGCGGCGTGTTGATCGAGAAACGCACAAAGCGCCTCGCGTTCCCGCTTGCCGACCTCGCGAAGCATCCAACCTGTGGCTTTATGCATCAATTCCTGCGTGTCCGTCAAAAATATTTCGGCCAAAGAAAGCGTGATGTCATAACGTTTTCGTCGGATAAACGCGTAGCTCGAAACAATGGCTATGCGCCGCTGCCACATGTTGGCGGCAGGAGCTAAATTCAGCAAAAGCTGAGAGTTTGCACTTTGAACAGCGTATTTGCCCAAAATATAAGGTGCCGACAAATCCACAAGATTCCAATTATTAATCGCCTCAGAATGACGTAAATAAAAGTCAACAATCGCTTGTTGCTGTTCGGGCGGCGCTTTTTCAAATTGAAAGCGTAAAATCAACAATGCTAATAAGCGCTCTTCATTAAAAGAAGATTGCAGAAAATCCGCACAATCTTCAAAAGGAAGATCCTTGTAAGCCTTAGCAATCGCTCGAACATGAGGAACAAGAATTCCTAAGAACTGATCATGCGCGCCATAAGTCCCAGGCGCAGTCTTAAAAAAGCGGCTAAGATGCGCAGCTTTTGACGGATCCCCTAATTTGTAAAGGGTCTCACGCGCCGTCTGCAATGTCATGCCTGTGCGAGTACCTTCTAAAGGATGCATGAAATTTTCTAAAAACCTTCGTTTTGCTAGCCTTCATATTAAAAAAAGGGGCTGACACCTGAGATTCTCAACATAACTCTCTTAGAAGCTTTTTTAAATCCTTTAAAAGCATCTTTGGATTGCCGACGTTGAACCGCCACTCACACTCTTTTAGAAACAAGTAAAAATACTCCTTAGGAATATCCTTGAATATCCTTAAATGCCTTTTGGCCTGGTTCCAAAAGTTTTCCATTTCCTTGATAGGATTGTATTTATCCGCAAGGAAT
>BNTO01000126.1 GCA_025996655.1 Alphaproteobacteria bacterium | reverse complement strand
TTCTAAAGAGCGTTCCGTCAGTTTTTTTTCATCATTCATAAAAAGTGGAACTGTTCCGTTCGTTTTTCCCCTTTCTTTCAGTGTAGCCCAAATTTTTTCTTCTTTGGGTCTTTATACGAAATCCGCTAAAAATAAGGAATTTTTTCAAAACGTGCAGCGCAACAAATGCAGGGCAGCAAAAAAACGTTAAATAATTGTAAATAAAATAAAAATATTAAAAAAACAATATTTTGTTTGTCATTTTTTAATTATATTGTGCTATCCTAATAGGGTGGGTGGAGAGTGACCTCATTTTTGTTGTGCTGCGTGTTTTAAAAATTCCCTATTTTTTGCGGACTGCCTTTTAATCATCAAGAACGAACTTCCTTTTTCGGCAAGATTTTCACTATGCTGAGAGGCGGAACAGAGAAGACTTCTCTTAAAGCTGCATTGACGTCGTCTGAAGTCGCCAATTCTATAATATTGGGGGTGTTTTCAATCTGCTCCACCGTAAAATCATTGGCCAAATCAACAAAAGCCGAGCGAATTTTTTCGTGGCCATCCCGGCTCCTATAAGCGATACGTGTCAAAGAACTTTTTTTAGCGCGCTCAAATTCCGCAGAGGCCACCCCATTTTTGAGAACTTTTTTGAGCTTTTTGTCAAATTCTTTCAAGAATTTCTCAACAGAAATCTTGATGGACGCCGAAACGACGAGAGGTCTTGGGTCGAAAGATTGTCCATAGGAGCAATCCAGAGAGGCCACATAATCTTTTTCATCCAAAAAGTAGCGGCTAAATTTGTAAACACTGCCTTCAAATAAAATACCAAGCCCGATAGAAAGCGCTTGAATCTTTTTTAAATCGCTCGTTTTGAAGTGGGGAGCATTGTAGGACAAGGAAACGCGCGGAAGTTGCACTTTGTCGCTATAATAAACAATGTCTTGATGAAAATCTTTGGTAAGGGCGTTTTGCTCTCTCTTTCGCTCGGGGACAGGGCCCTTAGGAATAGCGCCAAAGGTCTTTTCGACTTCAGCAAAAACAAGAGGCGCTCGAACATCGCCCACAACAATAACGGTCGCATTGTTGGGTTTATACCATTTTTTATAATGGTTCATCACAGCTTCTGGCGTGTAAGCCCTAATATTTTTGCGCGAGCCACCGATCATACGCCCGTAGGGGTGCTGCGGAGAAAGTGCTGTTCCAATATATTCAATTGGTATGCCTAAAGGCGGATTTTCATAACGCATAAGGCGTTCTTCGAGGACAGCCATTTGCTCTGTTTTGAAGATATCTTTCTTTTTAGGGGAATTAAGGGAAAAATGGGCCATCTGATCAGCTGCAATATCGAAAATAAGGGTGCGCGCTTGGGTGGGACAATCATAAACGTACATTGTGTGATCGTAAGACGTTTCGGCATTACTAGAGCCTCCGACATTTTCAATTGTTGCATCCAAATCGGGATACTTTTCAGAACAACGAAAAAGCATATGTTCCAGCATATGAGACACCCCAAAAAAATCATCAGGATCATCACCGGATCCCACATTATAAAGGATACCGATGCTCACGCGAGGGACCATATGATCTTCTACAACAACGACGCGAAGACCATTGCTGAGGGTTTTTGTTTTTGCTTGAAATAAGGTCTTGCGTTCCGTTTTTTTCTGCAATTCCTGCTTTTGCGTCCCTTTTTGATTTTCTTTCATAGACTCCTTTCCTAAAACACTACTTCCTAAAAGGACGGCAACGAAGCCAAGTCCGGCTACTTTTTTCATAAGATTTTTTTTCATAAACGCCTCATATGTGTTTTTTCGCATTTTTCTGCCCAACCGTCACAAAACACAAGGTATCAGGATTAAACACCTCTTTACTCGCTTTATTGACATCCTCATAGGGTAGCTTTTTATAATTCTGGAGATAATCCTGTATTTCAGGAAGCGTGTAGCCGAAGCCGCGCATGGTACCAACATAGTGAGCAATACTGGTACTCGAATCGCGATCCACAACAAAAGATCCTAAAAACATTTTTTTTGCTGTTTCAAAGTCAGCTTTAGAAATCCCCTCTTTCTGAACTTTTCTCAACAATTCTTTAAGAAATTTTTTAGATTCTTCAGCCTTTTCGGTTTGTGTACCTACAAAAAAATACAAAGTCGAGCACAAAGAATTTTCTATATTGCTTCCCCCACAACTATAAGCTAAACCATGCTTTGTGCGAATTTCACGGTAAAGCATGGAATGCAGAGAGTGGCCAGCAACAACAGCCACTGCTAATTTTTTTGCAAAAAAATGGGGATCTTTGCGCCCAAATCCTCTTTGTTCAGAAGCAATCAGCGTTTGAGGGACGTCGAATTCGATATGCAAATCTTCCTTAGGCTGCAGGATGGGCTTATCGCCTTGAACGGGCTGGATCCCCGTTTTTGGTATTTTTAAAAATTCTTTTTCAATATCTTGCACAATCTCTTTTTCTTTATCACGGGGGCCTAAAACAACAATAAGGAGATTTTCTTGGGAAAGATATTTGAGATAATGGCGAATATCTTTAACTTTTGCGTGTTTTAGGCCTTCGCGTATTTGTTCCAGGGAACAACGGTAGGGATGCCCCTCTGGGTAAAAATGCTTTTGAAGGCCTTCGTACAAGTGCGTTTCCGGTATTTTGAGGGATTCTTCCAGGCCAAGGAGGCTTTCCTTGCGAATTTTCTCGAAAAATCTTGAAGGCAATTTGGGTTGCGTCAGCGCAAGAACAGCTAACTGAAGAGGCTCTTTGTAGGAAGGCGCGGGCGCCCACAGTGTTCCGACGGAATCATCGGAACCTACATGAAAATCGAGAGAAGCGCCATTATCCACCAATTTCTCCATCATGGTGTAATGGTCGTAAGACCCAGCGCCTCGGATAAGCATAGGCGCAATAAAAGCATCAAGGCCAGGATACGTCGCGTTCAGATTTTTCCTACCCGCATCTTTAAAAACGATAGAGACAACAACAATGGGCTTATCGGACGGAATAAACCAAACAGGATTGGGAAGCGCCGTCTTCACTTCATGGATTTCCAAGCGGAAATCGGCTATTTCTTGAGGCAACGCCTGGCTTTTTGGGGATGGCTTGGGCGCCTTTTTTTCTTTTGAAGGGAGAGGATCTTTTTTAGATTCTTTTAAAGAAGTATCCAAATCTTTTTTCTCTTGTTTTTTTTGAACCATAGCTTCCTCGCCTTTTTCTTGATTACTTTCTAGCGTCCCGCCCATACTCCCCATTCCTAAAAAAAAACAAGTCTGTAATAGGATTTTCGTTAATTTTTTTTGCTTCATGTCCTAAAAAAATTTCTCGACAACCTCGAAGGGAGTGTAGCAAATCTTTTGGGAAAATACTTCCTTGATTTTGTAGTGAGTAAGTTCACAGTCAACCCTCTTTTTTGTTGGAACATTTTGGGAAAAACTCCGTTGTAAACGACTTTTTGTTGGAAACGGTTGCGTTTCCCGCGAAAATGTCCCACCACCACCACAACAGCCTCTTTTCCTA
>BNTO01000125.1 GCA_025996655.1 Alphaproteobacteria bacterium | reverse complement strand
TTTTCGCGTAATGTTCCAATACCCTCTTTCTAAAATCTGTACTGTAAGCCAAATTAAAACCGTTAACAAAAATCACTAATAGGGTTTACATTTTTTTTGCAAATTTTTCAAGCCGCTTAGCTATATCAAGTAAAGAATGGTGGCTTGAAACAGCTCGTCACCAAGTTTGATGTTCGCCGCGCAACCACAGAATTCTCGTCGAGCGTAGGAACCCAACTCATGAGGAGGCTAACGGTTGGAAGACTTGAGCGTAGGCATCCAACCGCATTCCCCCCCTCTTTATTTCACCACACGCAGCATGGTTGTTTTTTGGAGGAGTTCGAGCATGCGGCGGTTAAATTCGCTTTCAAACAAGCCATTAGGATCGATTTTGGTCTTGACATGGATCCGAATTTCAATCCCTGTATTAAAAATTTTTGTGAATTCAAAATCCGGATGAAACTCTGTTTTGTTTAAGATATATTTCTTCCAATGCGCATGCTCCTTCATTTCGTCCAACGTTGCGAAGACCATAGCTTGAAATTCCTCAATAGGTGCGTCGGGTGCCAAGCAAAACGCGGGAGACATTACGTGATAGCCCATGGAAAAATTTTGGATGGTGTCGACTTTTGAAAAGGGAAAGGCCTCCACAGCGCCGTCCAAATGGCGAATAGTAATTTGGCGAATGCTCAAGGCTTCGACGTGCCCTAGGGAACGACCATTGATTGTGACGAAATGTCCCAGCGAAATTTTCCCTTCGGCAAGCGTTAAAATCCCACGGATCATGTCGGCAAAAATGTCTTTTGCTCCAAAAGAAATTCCTACGCTCAAAAGGCCGAAACAATAGACAAAGGGTTTGACGGAAATTTCTAATATGGACAGGATCGAGAGGACGCCCATAGCCAAGATCAGAAATTTGGCGATGGATTCGCCCATGGGAATGAGGGTGTAGAAAAAACGGCACGCATTCGCGCTGAGGCGATCTTTACCTTCGGATTTTTTGATGCGGGCAAGGGCTTTTTTTCGGATTTTTTTTAGAAGAATGCGAAGGACGACGCAAAAGGCGAGGATCAAAATAATTTTGATAAACGAAATCCACGCAAGATTTTTTATGTGCATTAAAACAGACTGTGCGGTCTTTTGCGTTGTTTCTTGGAGATTTTCAATGTTGTCGAGCATTTCCTCTCCTCAACGTTTTTTGTGATTTTACTAAAAATCTTGGCGTTCGTAAAAAAAGAGAGGGCCCAAAAGCCCCTCCCTCCTCTTTAAAGCTAGGCTGTCGTCGTTTGTTGTTCTGGAGTTTCAGGAACTTGTTGGTCTTGAGTGACAACGCCCCTACGCCGTGGCGTTTCAATAATAGGCTGCATGCCAACTTTGCGAGGAGGCGTTGCGGCAACTCCTCGCGGGGCGGTCCCGGCTCCTGGTACATGCCGACTTTCCTTTGAAGCGGGCGATTCTGCAATGTGGGCGACACGAAGTGGCTTCGCGCTCACGTCATCAGGGTCAACTTTGTTCGCCTTTTTGTCGTGAGGGTTAAAGTCATAGGTGGCAATTCCGAACGTCTTTCCGTTCAAGCGTCCCATGATGCCTAGAATCCTGATGGCTGTTTCGGCATAATCTCGTCTTGCCGTAAGAAGGTACCCTTTGGCCTCGACTAAGTCGGACTCAGCCTTTAAAGCTTGCGTGAAGACCTTGGCTCCAACGGCCCATTCTTGCATGGCCACTTGAAAACTAATTTCATTCGCCTTGACATAACGCTTTTGATACTCAATGGCCTTCTTCTGCTCCACCAACGTATAAAAGGCCGTCTCAAGATCCGACATCAAGTCGCCATGAGTTTTCGCTCCCTCAATGGTCGTTTTCACATATTCATGCCGCGCGCTACTTTCGTTAGCACGAGCTGCCCCCCTGAAATCCAAAGGAACGACGAGTCTGATTCCAACAGAAGCGGAGGTGGTGTCGGTGTCCGTTTTAGCGTACAAGCCATTAACAGTAGCTTCCTGTTCCTGAAATTCCTTATATTCGTTGCCGACCTTGTGGAGATTATCCTTGTTTGCATGGCTGCCTCTGAGGCCAGCGTCGAAGTCGACATGGGGCAGACCTTCCCTTCCGGCAACTTTAATGCTGGCTTTCGCTGCTAAAGCACTATAATGACCCGCGAGCAAGGCATGGCTCTCTTTTGCAGCGATGTTCTTAATTTCCCCAAGATCCTTAGGCAAGTATTTTGCAAAGTCTGGGAAAACAAGAACGAGATCGTTGACTTTTATGCCTGTCCAACGCTCCAAGTCGCCGACATACCCCTCTAACTTAATTTTTATAGCAGAAAGCTGGGCTTCAGCCCTAGCTAGTTTGCTTTCGGCCAAAGCGACTTCGCTGCGGTCAATATCGCCAACCTTCCGTTTTTCAAGAGCTGCGTTTAAAAACTCTTTATAGATGAGTACGTTGCCTTCTTGCTGTTTCATCGAAAGGCGTTGGTGGATAACATTCAAAAGGAGAATAAAAATATCAAAGACAGCTTTGTCTTCTTTTGCTTTGTAGGCCTCAAAACTCGCTTTACTGGCATGGGAGGTCGCCTTTCTGTTCGCTAAAGAAACGCCACCATTGAAAAGATTTTGTTTTAAAACAAGGCCGGCTGAAAGTGTTGAAGTAGGATTCCTCACTTCATTACCGGGCTGGCTCGAATACTTTCCTGAATCATCCTTCGTCTTTTGGATAGTATGCGTATAGGGCCATTCCCCGTTAATCCCTGTTTCAAAACTCAAATCGGGCAAGAACTCGCTACGGGCAAGATCTCCTTTTGTGAGGCTTTTTAGAACATCGCAACGTTCTTTTTTTAATTCCTTATTTGTTGCTAACGTTCGCTCTAAGGCTTTAAAAAACAGAGCCAAAGACGCTTGCTCTTCGGATCCTGTTTTTGAATCTCCAAAATTTTCTAAACTGGCAAGGGTGAGCACCCTCTTAATAAGCGCCATGCCCGCTTCGGTGGCTTCTGAAGCCTGGTGGTCGGCGGCCGTAGTTCCTTTTTCGGCTTTCGCTTCTTCTTTAGTGGCATCACTTTCCTCTGACGTTTCGCCAACGCTCCAAGAAACAGACGGCACACACAAAGATGAAAGAAGAAGAGTTTTTAATAAATATTTTTTCATAATAGATCCCTATAAAACATGCCCCCGCCGTGGCGGGTTTTTTATGCACAGCGATTCCCTCTGTTCGATCGTAGCAAAGAAAGATCGCGCTCTAAAGGGTTTTTTATATTTTTTTGAATCTTATTTTTTATTTTCTTTACAAAAAATTAACTTAAAAACAAAATAGAAGACTTCTATACGGGAAATTCCATCTCTTCTCGAGAAGTAACAAGTCAAAAATATATATGTTGCCACTATGCCACAAGGAAACCCATCTAGCTGTCTAGTCCCAAATTCTTGTTGTATAATTCTTGAGCAAGATTATGAAGTGTGGAAGGAGGCTTTAGGAGACAGATTTACCACAGGAACGCCCGAACGACGGAGGCAATTCGTCTCGAAATT
>BNTO01000124.1 GCA_025996655.1 Alphaproteobacteria bacterium | reverse complement strand
ATCGCAAAGATGCAATATTTTCAGGCCGCTTAGCTATAAAACGTTAGAAGAGGCTGTGAAGGTAAGTTGTTACAATATATCGGAGGAGATCGCAAAGATGCAATATTTTCAGGCCGCTTAGCTATACAAAGACGCTGCGAACCCCTCCCCTAGATTCGCCCCAAGAGAGGCAATAAGTGATCCCCAAAAAAGACTTTATGAGGCTTTATGGCGGATTGTCTACTACGCCATAGCCAATGGGTGGGACTATGGTGGACATGGCATTTTAGACATTCGGCACCTCTTTCCAAACCAGGGGCTCTATTTTGATGGCAACAAACTTCCCGAAAATCTCTTAGATGTGTTTCAACATCTCGAAAAAGAAACAGCGTATGCGCCAGAATCAACTATAGTGGGATATGGGAAAGAGAAAATGGAGGCAGCAACAAAACAATAATTTAGAACAGTCTCAAAGACACCGCTGGGGAAACTTCTCTTCCGTTTTTTTATTATTTCGTAATACAATGCAACATGAGGGTGTATTTTGTCCTTTTTCATTGTTTGTAGGGAGTCTTAGGTATGGCAGGAGATTTTAGCCTTCGTCCAAAAATCACGGTTATTGGAGTAGGAGGGGCCGGCTGCAATGCCGTTAATAATATGGTCCGCGCGCAGTTAGAAGGCGTAGAATTTCTTGTAGCCAATACCGATGCGCAAGCGTTGGACCAATCATTAGTTGATATTTCTTGCCGCATTCAGCTGGGTCCCGAGAAAACAAAAGGCCTTGGCGCAGGGTCGAAGCCGGATGTTGGGCAAGTCGCCGCGGAAGAATCTATCCCGGATCTCCTTCCCCACATTCAAAACAGCAATATGATTTTTATTACAGCCGGCATGGGCGGGGGCACAGGAACGGGCGCAGCGCCTGTGATTGCGCGAATTGCGCGCGAAGAGGGAATTTTGACGGTAGGCGTTGTGACTAAACCTTTCTTTTTTGAGGGAGCGAAACGCTCCGCCGCCGCGGAAAAAGGCGTTTCGGATCTCAAAAAACACGTTGACACACTTATTATTATCCCCAACCAAAATCTCTTCCGCATCGCCAACGACCAAACAACGTTTGCCGACGCGTTTAAAATGGCCGACGAGGTCCTTTATTCGGGCGTGCGAAGTGTCACGGATTTGATGACCATGCCGGGCCTGATTAACCTCGACTTTGCCGACGTGAAAGCCGTGATGGCCGAAATGGGGAACGCGATGATGGGGACGGGCGAGGCCGAGGGGGAGCGGCGCGCGCTGGACGCGGCAGAAGCGGCGATTGCCAATCCTTTGCTTGACGACGTTTCTTTGAAAGGCGCAAAGGGCGTGCTTATTAGCATTACCGGCGGAAAAGATATGACGCTTTTTGAAGTGGATGAAGCTACGAATCGCATCCGCGAAGATGTGGATAACGAAGCCAATATTATTTTCGGGTCCACTTTTGACGAACGCCTTGAGGGGCGCATCCGCGTTTCCGTAGTAGCAACAGGAATCGGCGTGGAAAGCGAAAACGCGCCCGCTCCGGTGGCGCCCGTGCCCGAGGCGGAACCGACAAGCCCCAGCGGCGTGATGCGCAAAATTTTTGGCGGGACGCAAGCGATGTCCGCCAACAGTGGGCTTTACGCCCAAGGAATAGCCACGCCCGTGGAGGAAGTAGCGCGCTCCGAGGCCGCAGGGAATTATGGGACTTCGGACGGGTTAGGGAATAATGTTTTCGTGAGCGAAGAACTTCCCGCGCAAAATAAGGCATCCACCCAAGAATTGGAAGCTCCTTTTCCTACCGGAATGAACGGGGGAGCGCCCCAAGACAGACGCGCTACTGATCCTCGTGCGCCCTACTACGCGCAACCTGTTTCTCCCGCGCGCGAGGAAACGCGGACAAAGCGGCCGTCTTTTTTGAAAAGGCTCACGCGCCCCAGTCCACGGAACCGCGTGGAATATGAAAATCTCCCTCAAAACGCGGAAAAAAGCTATGAAAAAGAGGGAGGAGATTTTGAGTTGCCGGCTTTTTTAAGGCGCGGGGATCCTAAGAGATAAGCGAATTTTTTAATTTTTCCCGGATGGGCTTTTTACGAAAAGCTTGACGCAATAGAAAAAGTAATGCTACCTTGAGGTATTGTGGAACTTTAGTGAGTGTCTTTTATGCAAATCCGTTTTCTTCTTTTTTCTGTCGCTCTTTTGGGCACGAGCCAAGGCTCTGGAAAGCGAATCGGGGAAATTGAACTCCTACGATTAGGCCACAACACCCAACCTACAGGGTGCTGTGCCACCCCGCTCCGCGGCCTCAGCAACTACCACAAAATACAATCTAAGCCCGGCGCTTTTTGCGAACCGAAACAGGACGAGCCAGAACAGCCTACCGGCATAGTATTAGCGGGGGAGAGTTATTGGGACGACTCCACCGACAATTGGCAGCTTTCTATCCGGTAATATAGGGGACCTATTAAAGAAGGAAAGAAAAACGGGGAAGGCGAATGGTCGCTGATCGTTAACTATTGGGTAAAGTCATATTACGGGCCGTTCTTAGACGACCAATTCCACGGGGAAGGGACAATCGAAGAAGGGCAGCACGGTCACTTTTTTAAAGTTGTTTACAAGAACGGCGTTGAGACGTCGAAACGCCCCGTGGACGCGATCACGTTTTTGGACGGGTCCACCAATAGGTACACAGCAGCTTATATAGCATCCTTCATAAAAAACAGGCTGAAATTCGGCTTCAAAGGAAACGTATCCGACAATTATCTCAATGAAAATGAAGACCGAGAGGCCATACTACGATTCCGGACAACAGGCGAAAAAGAACGCGAAGACGAAAAAGCTCGCCTCGCGCCGGCCGCTTCTAGTAAATTAGCCCGGAGCTCCTCGGCGAGCGAGCAGGATCTCAAACAAAGCTTTGCCCTAGGAGGCGTAGGAACCAGCACGTCCAACCCATTCCAATCGACTTTATTGCAGAGTTCTCATGATTTAGAAGCTTCCTACGGGTCCGGACCGGGACCGGACCTAACACCCTCAAGAATTTTTGCTCCACCCGGTTCCGGACCAAACTCAGTAGGAGTCTTCCTGAACCAATCCGCAAAAAAATAGAGGAGAGCCCCTCTTGCGATTATAAGCTTGTTCTTTTTACTATTTGCAACAACTTTCGTTCCCGGTTCAAGGTATGAAGAGGTAGATCCTGCACGCTCGAGTTCCGAATCTCCGTCCAACACAAGCCATCCCTCTGGTTTAATGGTTATAGAAGATCCCTCGCCTTTTAAAATTGCTTTTCCATACCCTTCCACGTTCACGGATTCAAATTTCTTGTATTCTACAACGCCGGCCCCATTCAAATGCATACTACAATAACTTTTAACAAGTATGTTCCGCGGAAGAGACTGATGTCTAGTCCCAAATTCTTGAGCAAGATTATGAAGTGTGGAAGGAGGCTTTAGGAGACAGATTTACCACAGGAACGCCCGAACGACGGAGGCAATTCGTCTCGAAATTCCTCAAAGTCAAGAGAGCATAGCCAAGCTTG
>BNTO01000123.1 GCA_025996655.1 Alphaproteobacteria bacterium | reverse complement strand
AATGCCTATAACTTGGGGAAAAGATTGAAGGCGATAAAAGGGTTTACCCCCGTAGAATTTGTTGCTAAAAAGATGGGGAAAGAGTCGACGGAGTTTGCTCAAGAATTATACAACAAGAATTTGGGACCAGACAGCTATAAGATTGGAAAACATCGCCAATAAACAGAAAGGAGATCTTTACCATGACGTTTTGAGGGAAGCCAAGCGGGGTCTAGGTATACAGGAAGCAGTAAGTATTTGTTCTATACAATGAAGCCAGACTAAAATAAATCTACAGCAAAAGCCGTTTCCTTTCAGCGGAATTTCTAGAGAAAAGATGGCTTTTGCAGGGAATTTATCCTCATTAGTATACATATTTTTTTAGAAAGGCTACAACGCTGCAATATTTTTTCTTCTGGCGTCATTCTTCTATGAAAGCCGTTTGTTCAGTGGCTTGTCCACGAACTCCGCCAAACTTTTTATATATTCAGCCTTCTCGAGAGCGTCTTTAGAAATTAGACCTCCTGTAAAAAAAGAAAAAAATCATCGATTTCAAGGAGGAGGATCGGTTTTGTCAAGGAGGTACCAAAAAATTTGTGTACGCACTTTTGTGGAGCTCTAATTTTCAAAAAAACAGCCAAAACTACCCAAAACTTGAAAAACTGTGAGAACTGACTTTTACAGGAGGTCTATTAGAAACGTCGGCTTTTATCGTGGCTGCCTCCTCTCGTTCCTTTTCACGATTCATTTGAAACGATGTCTTTTTTTGGCTAGACTGCATATGTTTGGTCTTTTATTTTTTTGAAGGGGGCCTATGGCTCGGGTAACCGTCTCCGATTGTATTAGCAAAATCCCAAACCGCTTTGAACTCGTTTTGCTTGCCACGCAGCGGGCGCGCGAGCTGTCTTCCGGCGCGTTGCCAACGTTGGCGCGCGACAACGACAAAAACCCCGTGATTGCGTTGCGCGAAATCGCCGACGCAACGATGTCCGTTGAAATGCTGCGCGCTCATCTCGTGGAAACGTTGAATCGTCAGCGCTATGGCTTTTCTTCCCAGGAAACGCATGATCAGGAACTGAGCATGGCTATGCAAAGTGAGACAACATCGCATTTGCAGGATTTGGACTTCAGCGAAATCGACGAAGGGGGATTCTCTTTGGTGGACGACGACGACGACGATATGGAAGTTCCGGGAGACGATAGAACGATTTCGGTTTAGGTGGTTTTGGGGATCTTTGTTATGACTTCTGCGGATCCGCCTCTGGGCTATGAGGATTTGTCTGTCGTCTGCCCGCATTGTCTTGTTCCTTTACGTGGGGATTGGGCGCATTTGCCGCCGCCGCAGGCGTCTTCCGTACCAGGGGGCGACAAAGGCTGGTTCTTTTCTTGCGGGCGCTGCAATCATCGCTGGTGGCATTCTCTCAAACAAATAACGCTGTTAGGCGAGCGCCGCAAAAATATTGAAAAGTTACAAAAAATTGTGGAGGAATTAAGCGCGCCTGCGGAGCAAAAGAGGCGCGCATTCTTTTTTAGTCGGGAGAGTAAGGAGGTGGAGGCGAGGGAATACGCGGAAGATTTTTCGGAGAAAACTTTTTTTGCGCCTCCTTTTTTTAAAAAAGGTTCAGGAAACGTCAAGAAAAAACCGACGGAAGAAAAAAAAGTTATCGAACAAAGAGCAGCTTCTGGAGGGACTTCTTCCGAAGACATAGAATCCCTTAAAGCGGAGATTTTCCTTGAAGTTAAGAAAGAAATTGATGCGTATGCCAAGCTTATGGCGAAAGAATTTAAAAATGTGAAATTTTTAGATCCGCGGAATCAAGAATTATTAGAGGGAAAACGTGGGCGTTCTTTCTTTCCCAAAAGACCGAAAAAAAAGGAAGCGCTGCCAAGTTCTGAAGACGTGAAAGGGGAAGCGAAAAAAGAGAATAAAAAAAGCAAAGCGGCGCGGCGAGAGGGCGAGCGAGGAGAAACACGTCCTTTTTCTCCGCAACAGACCTATTCTTATCGACGCGTTTTGCCGCCAGAATTTTTTGCGCCTGAGGCCGAGCCTGGGAAAAAAAACAGAGCGGAGGACCGCGTAAAAGACAGCGCGAAAGGCGCGGACACGCCTAAAAAGGCTACGCCTTCGGATTCTCTTTCTTCTTGTTCGCCGTGGACACAAGCCGAGCCTTTGCCAAGCTTTTGTGAACCCATTTTTGCGCCGTCCTTAAAAGAAAAAAAAAAGAGATTTTTTTTTCGGCTTCATCCGAAAGGCCCTGAAGTTTTCTCGCATCGTCCTCCCGCCCCCTTAGAAGCTTTATCTTTGCACCAAGAACTTTTTCAAGAGGAGACTTCTTTTTTTGAAAATTTTTTTAAAGAGGGGGCCGAACTTTCCTTTCCCCAAGAGCCACGATCTGAGAAAAAAATGCGAAATGTTCGCTTTCTTCGGCCTTTTTTAAAGAAACAAAAGCCAACGTCACGTTCTTCACGGGCCTCAGAATTGCCGGGATCACAAGGGATTGTTCTTTTGGAACCCTTGACGGTGAAAGCTTTAAAACAAGAGGTCCTCGCTGAAGAGATAAAAATCCAACAAAAAAAAAAAGGCACTCCGAATCTTTCTCACGAAAAAAATGCGGGTTCGCATTCCAAAAAAGAACAAGCCCTAGCGGCCAAGCCTTCCTTTGAGGCTAAGCCCTCCTTAAAAAAAAAGAGGCGCTCTTTTAGAAACCGTTTTTCTGGCTTCTTTTTTCGAAAGTCCTTTTTGGGAGGTCTTTTTCAAAAGGCTGAGGCACTCCATTTTTTCCGTTGTGTTCCCCAAAGTTTTTCTTTTCCTAAAAAAAAGGATTTTTCCTCAGCGCTTTTGCCTCTTCCAAGATTAAGAATGGAGCCCTTGCCGCCCCTTATGCCCGAATTTAAAACGTTTGACGCCTTTCATCCCAAGAAAACAAAGAAAACTTTTGTTCTTTCGCACCCCAAATTTTCTCAAGAATCGGCTCTTATCCTTCCGCTCGCTCTCCCCAAAAAAGAGGAGGAAGAGAGCCTTCCTGCCCTAGAGAAACCTCGGCTCCGCGCTCATCAACGGCCCTTCTTGAACAAAGCGTCTTTCCTGGGAAGCCTTTGTTTCTTTTCTTTGGCTAGCGTTGTCGGAACGCTTTATTTCCACGAAAAAGCCCTTCATCTTTGGCGAGCAGCCGCTTGGAGCGCAGGAAAGGACGCGCCGCTTCATTTAGAACGTGTGTGCTACTCCCTTGTGCCGCAAGAGAGTGAGGCGCACAAAATCATTGTGGCGGGCGAAATCGTCAATGATCAGGATACGACTTCCTCCTTATGCCCGCTCGAGCTCCGTGTTTTCGATGCTCAAGAAAAGTCCAAACTTTTAGATTCTTGGAAGTATTTCCCTCCTCATCCTAAGATCCTTCCGGGAGAGCACCTTTTCTTTATGTCCCCTCACTCCTTTTTGGGACAAACGACCGCTATTTTTGTTGAAGTTTCCTTTGCGCGCTAAGAAAACAGGTTCTCAAGGGAGGGTTCGTCCCGCACCTTCATTCTTCTTTCTTTACAAATTTATCGTATTTCCACTTTCCTGCAGCAAGGA
>BNTO01000122.1 GCA_025996655.1 Alphaproteobacteria bacterium | reverse complement strand
GGGAAGGAACCGGAAAACTCGCGTGTTCGATTGGGGTGTATACCGGAGGATGGTTCCGAGACGCCAAATATGGACAAGGGACTATGGAATATTATGATGGGGAGACGTATACGGGACACTGGAAAAACGATCTACGCGATGGAGAGGGAATTTTGAAAGATAAGACAGGAAAAGTGCTTTATGCGGGTCAGTGGAAGAACCATTGGCCGATGAAAAATGGTGAAAAGGACGAAGAGCATTAAAGCTTTTTACGCGCAGAGCTGCACTCCTCCGTGACATAAATCTGCTATTCCACCGGCTCTTCGGGGCCGCTTTTGAGGCGGATGTAGCTCATGACGCGCTCCACGCCATGGGTGCGGCTTGCGGTTTTTACGACTTTTTCTAATTCCTCTTGCGTCCGTGCGATGCCAAAGATGAAGACGACATTATTCACAGTTTTTACGCTGTAGTTGACCGAGCGCACTTTAAAGTTAGACAACAGTTTTGTTTTGATTTGTGACGTGATCCAGGCGTCTTTCGCGTAATTATGAATGGGAGGGTTGTCTGAGATATCAATATGATTATAAACGCGCTTGACGTGTTTCACTTTCCACACCGCCTCTTCAACGGCGCACTTCTGTTCTTCCGACGGAACAGCCCCTGTTAAGAGGACTTCTTTTTCTTGCACATTCACGCCGACTTGCGCTTGAAGTTGTGGATCTACCTTATAAATCGCCTTAATAACGCGGGTTGAAATCATGGAATCATTAAGGATTTCGCCTGTTGGTTTTTCGCGTAAAGCCAGCGAACCCGCTGTGACGCCTCCGCCGACAAGGACAATAGGGGTACAGCGTGTCAGAAAGAGGCAAGCCGCCCCACAGAAAAGCAAAGAAAGAAGAGAAAAAAAAGATAAAATTTTCATAAAAATATTCAAGTCTTTTATTAAAAAGTTTTGAAAAAAGGTCTTGACGTCTAGCCAAACAGTACACGATTTCCCTATAATTTGAAAAGAAGATAGGGGAGGGGGACCGCTGTGCAGTTTTTTTTGCTTTCTGCTCAGGTTGTCTTGACTTTGTCCGCCTTTTTTTTAGGGCAACTTTTTGAATCCTTTACCCCTTTGGCAAAAGTTTTCTTTTCTCTTGCCTTCCTTGGCATTTTTCTTGGGGTTGCACTTGTTGCATGGCGTTTTTTTCAGCATGCGCAAAAAATGCACAAACGCTCTCTTTTGGCGCGCTCTCTTCTGACGACGCTTTCGGAAGTGGATGAAATCATTGTTTTGGATGCCCATTCTAAAGTTGTCTACGCCAAACATTGGTCTAAAGATGAGCCAGTTCCAGAGTTTTTTGATTTTCACGCTTTGATGGGTTCCCAATTTGTGGATCATGACCACGCCTTGGCCGCGTGCCAGGACGCCCTTAGGCGGGGGCATTATTTTGATGACGTTTTTCAAACGATTAAGAATAACGACTGGGAAGAAGACAACTTTATTCGCCTTCGTGTGTTGCCGCTCTATGCGTTTAATTCTCAAGCGTTGGCGTACAAGGCGCTGGTGCTGAGCAACGTGACACTTTATTACCCCAAGGATTCTGTTTCTAATTTTGTGCCTTCCCGTTCTTTTGAGAGCAGCGCGTTGGAACAGGGGGACTTGCTGAAAAATTATGCGGAGATGGCGCCGTTTGGGTTGATTTTTGTCAATAAAAAAGGGGAGATTCTGAGTCTTAACGAAACGGCGAAAAATTGGCTCGGCCCGCAAAAGGATTCTTTTGTAGGGAAATTGTTTCCTACTTTGCTGAATATAGCCCCCGAAGGTTTTGAGGAGATTCTGAAGCGCAAAACGTGGAGCCTTTTAAGAATCCAAAAAAATAAAATCGATCATCCTTTTTTCTTTCTCTCTTCTTACCCCATCACAAGCGATTGTTTTGTTTTAAGTTTCCTCAAAAAAGAGCACGTTTCAAAAATTTCCGAAGAAGATATTTTGCAAAATATCCCCGTACCTTCGGTGGGATTGGACGTTTCTGGCAAGATCCAATCTTTTAACACGCCGTTTAAAATGTTGTTTCAAAAAGACGCAGAGAAAAGTCAAGATTCTTCTTTAAAAGAAGGCGATTCTTTTTTGGAACTTCTCGATGAAAGTTCTCAGAAAAATCTGAAAGAAATTTTGGCGACAGGGGGGCCGTTCAACAAAGTTTTTGAATTGCGTTTTTGGACCGACAGGGTTATGATGGGCTACCTTAAAAAGTGGGATTCTCAAACTTTTCTTTTTCATTTTTTTGATATTTCGGATCAAAAAAAACTTGAGCAACAATTTATCCAGGCACAAAAAACGCAGGCTATGGGCCAATTGGCGGGCGGGATTGTTCATGATTTTAACAATCTCCTTACCGCCATTATTGGTTTTAGTGATTTGTTGCTTCAGCGTGTCATGCCGAACGATCCCTCTTTTACGGACCTCATGCATATTAAGCAAAACGCCAATCGTGCTTCGAATCTTGTGAAGCAATTGCTTGCTTTTTCGCGGCGACAATCGTTGCAGCTGCATAAAACGCAACTAACGGATATTTTGTCAGATTTGTCGGTGCTTTTGCGGCGCCTTATTGGCCCACAAATTCAACTTAAAATTGCCCGCAGCCGAAATTTATGGCCCATTAAAGTGGATATTGGGCAGTTGGAACAAGTCATCATCAATCTCACCGTCAACGCGCGCGACGCCATGAAAAATGGGGGAGAATTGGTGATCGAATCGTCGAATTATACCAACGCTGTTCCGAAAGCTGTGGGAAAAGATTGGCTGCCAACGGGCGATTATGTCCTGATTGGCGTAACGGATACGGGGTGCGGCATTGCGCCGGAGTTTATAAAATCTGTTTTTGAGCCGTTTTTTTCAACAAAAGAGGCTGGGACGGGAACAGGAATTGGCCTCGCAACGGCCTACAGCATTATTCACCAGGCGGGAGGCGTGATCGATGTGGAAAGTCAAGTGAATGTAGGGACAACGTTTCAAGTATTTTTGCCGCGTTGCATGGAGCCGGACGAAATTGTCAAACCCGCCCCCAAAGCGGTTCGTGATGTTACGGGGCAAGAGACGATTTTGTTGGTGGAAGATGAGGATGCCGTTCGCACTTTTGCAAGCCGCGCGCTAAGAAATAAGGGGTATCGCGTTTTAGAAGCGGCCGATGGCGAGGGTGCGCTCGATTTTATTCAAAAGGGAGAGACTCCTCAACTTTTGCTCACGGATGTGTCGATGCCGGGTATGGATGGCCCAACATTACAGCGTAAAATTTGTGATTCCCTCCCCAAAATCAGTACGCTTTTTATGTCAGGCTATGCCGAGGAAACGTTACGAGAGAATCTTGGAAAGGAGGAATCTCATCACTTTCTTCTTAAACCCTTTACGTTGCGGGACTTAGCCTTAAAAGTGCGCGAAGTTTTGGGATGAGCTCCCCCCTATGAGGTAAGAAAACACCTTAGGAACAGGTGAAAAATAACTTGATTAGCTTGGTGCCTTAATATACAATGAGGCTGAAGTTTTATGATAAGACGGTACAACGAAAATAGAACAACGTATTCAAAGAATGATTCCCTTGCTAGACGAA
>BNTO01000121.1 GCA_025996655.1 Alphaproteobacteria bacterium | reverse complement strand
AATGCCTATAACTTGGGGAAAAGATTGAAGGCGATAAAAGGGTTTACCCCCGTAGAATTTGTTGCTAAAAAGAGGGGGAAAGAGTCGACGGAGTTTGCTTAAGAATTATACAACAAGAATTTGGGACCAGACAGCTATGCTCTCTTGACTTTGAGGAATTTCGAGACGAATTGCCTCCGTCGTTCGAGCGTTCCTGTTGTAAATCCGTCCCATAAAGCCTCCTTCCACGCTTCATAATCTTGCTCAAGAATTATACAACAAGAATTTGGGACTAGACAAAGCAGCGATCCCGCGGTCTACTGTCTAAGTTCAGAGTGATAGAAGACCAAACCTAAGCACTTCTTTCTTGACGACGTTTTATTTTTTCGAGACACTTTTCATAAGGGCGTAGCAAGTTAATCCTTTCCAGGAGAGATGGCCGAGAGGCTGAAGGCGACGGTTTGCTAAACCGTTATATGTATTAAAGCATATCGAGGGTTCGAATCCCCCTCTCTCCGCCAATGAGTAGCAGTCATTTTTGTAGCACGCCTCGAATGCCCCAAGTCCTCTTTTGAAAACAACCCTCTAAACCCTGCAGAATATAAGGTTTTTCGAGTTTGTGATTCTCCTAGTCGGACGTTTTTTTATCACCTTAAGCATTCACAAACTCACCCTGATTTTTGATTTTTTTCAAAAAGTAGCAAAAAATTGCTACGGTGGTCTGCTACCCCGGGTCCAAAAAAAGGGACGGTTTTCCTTGGTCCAAAAAAAGGTAGCAGTTTTTTGCACCAAAGTTTGTGACTTTTCATGTAGCAGTTGGGTACCGAGTTGGGGGAGTTTCGAACCCTCGCGGCAAACCCCTCATAAACGTTAAAATTAATATTTAATTTTAGTATAATTTTGTGCAAATTGAATATTTAGGACTTCACGTTTCGTGACAGAAAACTTATCCACAAACCGAAAGGGAGTCGAAAATTTTTGCTTTAAATTCATTTTTTCCCCGAGCTAAAAGTTCAAAGTTTGTGATGGCATCCCTTGGACGTCCGAAAAAGAAAATCACAAACTTGAGTTCCTCGGTGTTTGTGATTGTTGGTTTGGACCACCGAGGGAGGGAGTTTCGAACCCTCGCGTCAAACCGCTTCCAAGCGCTACAATAAATACTTACTTTCAGTACAATTTTGTACAAAGGAAATGCTTAAGACTTAAAACCCCAGGCACTCGGATGCCCAAGAGGAAAGTTCGAAACTTGGTTTTCCCTTTCGTTTTTGTCCTGATTTTTATCATGGGTTGTTTGACCTTAAAAAAGGTGCGAGTGCCTTTAAAAGACGAAGAACTTGCGCTTTTAGGCACCTTTCTTCTAGAATTCCCTTGTTGGGGCCTTTAGAAAGAAAAACACATGAATAAACACGAATGTATTGCAGCCGTAGCCGAGAAAACAGGGCTTAAGAAAAACGAGACAGAAAAGACGCTTGAGGCGTTTTTCGACACGATAGAAACCTCTTTAAAACAAGGAGAACCTGTTTGCTTTGTGGGGTTTGGGAATTTTGAACGTGTTGAACACAAAGCGAAAACAGGGCGGAATCCTAGAACAGGGCAAGCCCTTCAGATCTCTGCCAAAAAGTGCCCTAAATTTAAACCAGGAAAATCTTTACGAGAAGCGTGTCAGGCTTAAAGACGCTTTACGCCACTTCAAAAAGCTTCTCTTGTTCTGTCCATTCTTCGGGTAGGGGTTTTCGCGTAAAGTCCACAATGCGAAATCTTGGGTTCAGAGACTCCTTGAGAATAGCTTCTTGAACTTTGGGCGAAAGGGTGTCGAACACCATGTAGCGAAGAATCGTTTTGGGGGTGATGTTGTATTCATCGGCTAAACTGTTGATATCCTCTCCATTTTCGAGTCGTTCCTTCCAAATCTGAGAAAGGACAAAAGCATCCAAAAGGGACTTTTCCACTTTTACGGCATGGCTCCGTTGGGGTTCTTTAGGAACAAAGGCTGCAGGCTTGTCGTAGCGCGTGACAAGCGCTCCTGGGATTGTCACGGTGTGCAGCCGTTCTTCGGAAGGTTTGACGAAGTCACTTCCTAAAAGATTTTTCAAAAAATCCGTTGTAAAAATGATGGTTACGTCCTCTTGACGGATACGCACCTCTTTGACAAGACTGCGGACAATGGCACTCCGTTCTTGATAATCTAAGAAATACCAAGATTCTCCCATGTTCTGAAGCTTTGCATACGCTTCGGTTGTTCCCTTTGCCTTTTCCTGACAGGACTCGAAAAGGCCAGGGAACGACTCACTCTCCTTTAAAATCTTGAGAACCTCAATCACGACAAAATCTTCAATCAGATCTGCGCCTACGTTCATGTTAATGCCTTTACAACCGTTTCCTTTTTGTTTATTGAGGCAAATGTAATAGTCATAACGCTGCCCGATTTTGTTTTTCGTATAAGACGTTGTCATAGCCCGATCGCATTCTTCGCATCGGAAAAGACCTCTTAACATTTTTGTCGAACCCTTTCGAGAAAGGAACCGACCTCGTCTTGAATGCACAAGCTCATGGGCTTGTTCCCAAAGTTCTTCGGAAACCAGAGCTTCATGAATTCCCTTATAAGGAGCACCTTGGTACAAAAGATAGCCCTTGTAAACGGGATTGCAGATGATGGTTCGTAAGCGTTCATAATTAAAGGACCTTGTTTTAAGCTCTCCTTTTCGAACGGCAGCATTGAGTTCCCTTACGATTTCAATAAGCGATCCTGTTTTGATGTACTCATGAAAGATTTTTTGAACCCATGTCGCTTCTTCGGGATGAATGTGGAGTTTCCTATCAAGAGACTGATAGCCGAAAGGAATAAAGCCTCCTGTCCAGATCCCATTTGTTCGCGCCGTTCGTATCTTGTCTTTAACACGCAAGCTCGTTTGTTCTCTCTCGAACTGAGCAAAAAGTAACAATTGGCTTAAAACAAGCTTTCCTACCGGCGTTGTTGTATCAAAAGATTCCGTTGCCGACACAAACGAAACGTTATACAGCTTAAAAAAGCCATCGAGAACACTCAAAAAATCCAAAATGGAGCGGGTAAGCCTATCGAGTTTATAGACCACAACGCAATCAACAAGTCCCTCTTGAATATCTTTTAAAAGCTTTTGGAAACCAGGGCGGTTCATGTTAGCTCCCGTTTTCCCATAATCTTCATACAATGTAGGAAGAATCGTCCAGCCTTTCGCGGCTTGGGATTCCACGTACTTGGTACAATGGATGCGTTGGGATTCCAAACTGGTTTGTTCTTTTTGAAAATCATCTTCTACCGATTTTCTTGTGTAAATCGCGCAGCGCATGGGTTTTCTCCTTTTTCTAAAAAATAATGTAAAAGTTCATACCCAGCTTGAGCAAAATAGGGGTTTAGGCCTTTTTCATGGAGCCAGGGATCGATGCGTCTTGTGACGGCATCAAAGGTCATTGCCTCCTTTAAAGTCATCACAACGCAATCCATTTTTTTCGTGTGTCTATCCTGTCTTAACCGATAAAGCACAGGATACCCTGGGCGGGTGTCGTCTTCTTCGTACCAAGAAAGAGCAAGGTTTTTCTCAAAAGAAGTCGTGTGGAAGCGCGGC
>BNTO01000120.1 GCA_025996655.1 Alphaproteobacteria bacterium | reverse complement strand
GTCAAGGAAATAAAAAACGTATTGACTATTTAGAGTAAGTTTTTAATGAGTATAGATTTTCTTATCAAGACTTAAAAAAGAGATTCTGTTCGAAAAAGTTTGCCTTCGCTTTATCACTAGTGATAAATAAAAAAAATTTCTTTGAATGCGCGTAGGGGATTAACGATTGTTTTGAAAACATATGTTATATTTGTTTATTAAGTTACATAAATAGTTCAACATATTTATTCAACGCCTCTTCAACATATTCTGAGACAAGACAAACCATCTTGGGAAGTTCAGAAAAGGCATCGTAATACTTTCTGCGATCCTTGTATTTGATATTAATGGAAGGATAGCTGCGTTTCATAAGTTCAAAATTCAAAAGAAGTCGTCCTGTTCTTCCATTTCCATCAACAAAAGGATGGATTTTTTCAAACTTACGATGGAACCAAGCTATGGCCTCAAGGGCATGGAACGTCTTCATTTTTGACTTATAGGTTTCGCAAAGAAGTACCATTTCCTCTGGAACCCGAAGAGGAGGCGTTGGATCGAAATCAGCGCCCATAATTTTTACCGGAATTCTTCGGTAGCATCCTTTATCATCCGGACGGTCCATTAAAATCAAGCTATGAACCTCTTTTATAATTTTCTCCGAAAGCTGTGTTTTTTCCTGAACCAAGTGTTCGATGTATAAAAAAGCCTCTTTGTGGCCTATGGCTTCGAGATGCTCTTTAAGAGGTTTTTGGTCAATGGTTATGCCTTCAAGCACTAGAGCTGTTTCTTGCAATGTTAGCGTATTCCCTTCAATAGCATTGGAATCGTAAACAAATTCAACCAAAAACTCATCCCTCAAGCGTTTTAACTCGCCTTGCGTGAGAGGACGATGTTTTGAAAGTAACGCTTTTTTGCTATCTATGTGTGAGAAGATTTCTAGGTATTGTTCTGAGATTTTTTTGTTTTTGTAAAAACGTCCATCCCGCGGTTTGGCAGAATCAGCTGGGATTTGCCAAGAAAGGCCATTTTTCATGGCTCCGACAATCTGTCCCTTTTGGCATAGGACGCGAACCCGTCTCTCGCTCACCTTCCATAAACGAGAGGCTTCCTTAGTTGTCAGCATAAAAATTTCTATCCCTAAACACCTAGCTCATTGTAGCGGAATAATAGCTCCGCTTAGTAGGAGTTTTTGAGCTATTATACCGATAGAATTTTTTTGTGTTTATTCCTCCGACAAAAACACAGCCTCTTGGTCTTTCCAAAGAAGCGCCGGGCTTTTTCGTTTAAAATCTTTGACCGAGAAGTTAGGCGTGAGCTTGCCATCAAGAATCGCCATTTTTATTTTCGGTGATAATTTCGCAAGTCCCATCGTTCGTCGAACGTAATCATAGGAAAACCCACAATCTTCAGCAATTTCGCCATAATTTGCATACGTTTCGTTTTCGAGTTTTTGGGTCCAAAGCGTGGCTTGCACAAGGGCCTTTAAAACCGCAGGATCCTTGAGTTCTGCAGGGTTTTCCTTGGGCACAAAAACTTGAGGGCTATGGTTGCGATTATAAAATTTCCCTGGGATCGTAACGGTTTCCGCCGTTTCACTTCCATTCGGCGTTAATTCAATCGTAAAACCCTGTTTGCTAATCCAGACGTTTTTTACAAATTCTTGCAAAACTTTGTTCCGTTCTTCGGTGGGCAATAAATCCCAGGCTTTATCTATGTTTTGTAGCCTTTTGTAAGCCTCTTCGGGAGAGGCCTTTTCAGAAAGCCTATCCCACAAGCCATCTAAAATTTCAGGCTCTTTAAGGATTTTGCGGACTTCATCCGTCACCACACGGTGGACCAGTTCAGCATTGATGTTGGTGTCTACGCCTCTGCAAAACAAGCTATCACGTTTATTGAGGCACGTGTAATACGCGTATTTTCGGTTCTTTTTGGACGTAAAACTCGCCATCATCGCTCGGTTACACTCCTTGCAACGCAGGCGGCTTTTGAAAGCAAATTCAAGGGGTGTACGCACGGCAGGCGCCTTTAAGGGCTTTTTTTTGAGAAGTTCATGAACCTGATCCCAAAGGGCTTCCTCAACAATGGCCTCGTGTTGACCTTTATACAATTTTTCGTAATGAGAGATAGAACCCTTGTAAATCGGATTTTTGAGAAAAGTCATGACCCTATCGCGATTCATGAGCTTCAACCTTTGCTTTTCTTCTTCTGAAAGTTCCAACGCTTTGTTATTGATTTCCCTCGCCAGCTCCACAGGCGAGCGTATTTCTACATAGCGCTTAAACAGGAAGCGAATCAACGGCGCGATGGCCTCATCAATCACCAATTTTCGCTCCACGGATTTGTAGCCTGGTGGAATATTCCCACCCGTCCACAGGCCACATTGCTTCGACGAAGAGATTTTATCCTTGGCGCGAACGACCGTTCTTTCGCGTTCAAGTTCAGCATGAAGGATGGTTTGCCCAATAGAAAACGCGCCTTCTGGAGTTGTCGGATCAAAAGGTTCCGTTGCCGATACGATTTTAACGCTATACCGCCGGTCTAACATTTTCAGACGTCCGTAGTAATCTTCCGGCTTTCGTGTCAAACGGTCATAGCGGTAAACCACAATTTGATCAAAAAGCCCCGATTCAGCGTCACAGAGCAATTCTTTCACCTCAGGACGGTTGAGGCTTTTAGCGGAAAATCCGTTATCGTGATAAACCTTACACACTTCCCAATCTTCATGGTGTTGAATGAACCTGCGAATAAATCTTTCTTGATTTTCAGCACTTGTCAGGTTTTTTTCGCTTTCTTTTTCAGGTTCTGATCGACGAATATAAAGGGCACATCTTAGAGCCATTATGACCTCCTTATCTCTTTTCACAATGAAAAAATCTACGCCCATTCCAACGGACGCCTGTAATTTCACGAGCAACCGCAGAAAGAGAATTGTAAATTTTCCCGTTATACTCCACCTTTTCGTCTTCCAAAATTTTTACGGAATATTTTCGACGATCATACTCACGCGTTAGGATAAGCCCAGCTGGTAAGGCGTGCTGCATACCTTCTTCTTGAAAGGGTTCGCCTTTTTCAAGACGCTTCGCATACAAATCAAGGCGCTCTTGATACTTTTCAGGCAATCCGCCAAAGGCTTTTTCTTGTAGTTTATAGGCTAGTTTTTCGACGAAATCGTTGCGTTGCCAATAGCTTGGTGGAGAACCGACCCCTTCTTTCTTCCACGCTTCGCGTAGTTCTTTTATAGACAACGTTGAGAGTTGTGCAATTTTTGAATAAACGAAGTCTTTTTCTGTATTCATAAGTATTTCCAAGTTGCTTACTAAATTTGTCTCCCTATACTCTCACTATGCTCTCGATTTGAAAAAGTTTTCAACAACTTTTTCGTCGTGAACCGAGAGTTCATGCGGGTTTTGAGGCTGTTTTGCTGCTTGTTCGCAAGCTTTTGAGAGCAAGGAAATAATTTCTTGATCCATGATTATTCTCCTTCCCAACAAGTTTTATGAAAGCGGCACATTTTACATTCGAAATAATCCTGTTTTGTTGCGATGCGAGGCAGCATTTCGTTGTTTTCCAAAGCTTTCAGAATGTGGACAGCCCTATCGGACGCGTTCGATGCCACCTGTGCATGAAACGGAATCAGCTCGTGATGAATCTCGGCGGTG
>BNTO01000119.1 GCA_025996655.1 Alphaproteobacteria bacterium | reverse complement strand
TGGCGTGGTCTTGGGTCAAAGGACACAGTGGGCATTTAGGCAATGAGCGGGCAGATGCCTTAGCGCGTCAAGCTATCGCGCGATTTATGGTTGGGTTGTAAAAAAGCAGAGAATTTTTTTTTAGCGTATTGTTAACAAAATATAAATATTGCAAGATGATATTTTGTCCATTATCTCTTAACTATTTTGTGATATTTTAAAAGGGCGGGTGGGGCGTGACCTCTTTGTTGCGCCGCATGTGGGAAAAAATCCAATACTTTTAGTGGCGGATTGCGTATAGATGAGCAGAAGTAAAGGCCCACTCAAGACAAAATCCTTGATAAACATTCTTAGACGTTTCAGACTCTTCCTAAGAGGCAGAGAAAAGGGAAAAAATGTCTCGGAAACTTATTCGTAAGCGCAGAATTTTTAAAACAGAAAATTGGAAGATTGGGACCGTCCCTAATCTCTTGACGTTTTCGCGAATCGCGCTCATTCCCGTCCTTATCTTTTCCTTTTTCTTGAAAGAACCTTGGAGCACCCTTTGTCCGCTCCTTTTGTTTATGGGAGCGAGTTTTACGGATTTTATGGATGGCTACATCGCCCGCAAATTTGAACAAACCAGCAAATTTGGCGCGTTTTTGGACCCTATGGCCGATAAGCTCCTCGTTTGCGTGACGTTGTTGATGTTGGCAGGAACGGGGAGCTTGCGCGGCGTTCATCTTATTCCCGCGGCCCTTATTTTATGCCGAGAAATTGTTATTTCCGGCCTTAGAGAATTTCTTGCGGCTACCGGCCAGGAACTGCAAGTGTCTTGGCTGGCCCAATACAAAACGTGCATTCAGATGTTGGCGATTTCTCTTTTACTGGGGCGCTTGCCAGGGCTGATCACAGCCCTTGGCCTTATTTTTCTTTGGATTTCGGCGTTATTAACGGCGATCACAGGCGTTGCCTACATTAAAGCCAGCTTCTCGTTTATCCGCGAAAAACAAAGCCGGCTTCGTAAACTTTTGAAAAAAACAAAAAAATATCCCCAAAAAGGGCAGAGCGAGCCTGCGCAGGATTAAAGGGGCGAGAGGAAAAGCGTGATTTTTAAGGCGTTTCTTTCCGCAAAAAGTCTATGAAAACGCAAGAATTTTTAAAAAGCGTTTCTCTTTTTGTGGGGCAAAAGGCCGCCGTCTTTTTTGTTCTTGTGTTTGAATATTTTTTTTCGCTCTCTTTTCCTTCTTTCCATCTTCATTTTTATTTTTTGCTTTTATTTTTCGCAGCGCTCTCTTCTTCGGAAACGTTTCTTCCCCCCGCTTTCATTTTTCTTTTTGGAATTGTTCAGGATTATTTGTACGGGACGCCTATTGGCTACTTCCCCGTCCTTAGTCTCAGTGTACACACTTTTTTTTCTTTTTGTAAACCTTCTTTGCAAAAAAGGCCCTTCTCCTTTCAAATTTTTATTTTTCTCTTTGGCCTCCTTTTTGCGGTCGTTCTTTCCTGTGTTCTTTCTTTTTTCGCCTTTCAAAACGCCCGCCCCTTATTTTTTGACAAACCCAGCCTTGCGGCAACCGTGATTTTTTATGGACTTTCCCTTACAATGAGAGGCGGATTCCTGCGTTGGCAAAAAAGGTCGAGCTTTGGCTCCTAAGGCGCCCTTTCACGTTTCTGCCCTGCGGACCGCCAAGCGCCGTTCTTCTTTTGAAAAGCGCCTTTTCTTTAGCCTTGTTGGCCTTTTCTCCCTTTTTTTCCTTCTTCTTGTTCGCTTGTTTTTTTTGCAGATTGTCAACAACAAAAAGTATGCCTTGTTGTCAGACAAAAATCGCATCTACACACTTTATACCAACGCTCCCCGCGGAACGTTTTATGATCGCAAAGGGCGAAAACTGGCGCAATCTCTTGTGGAATATCAAGCGACAGTAGATTTAAACGATTACGTAAACTCGAAGGAAAATTGGGAAACGTTGTGCCAGGCTTTAGGGCTCGACACCAATGTTCCTTTTTCTTTTTATGTGCAAAAGCAACACAAAATCACAGGCCCCGCACATTTTATTGCTTTAAAATCTCCCCTAAGTTGGGACGAAATTGTAACATTTGAAATGCTCTCCAGCCGCATTCCTGGCGTTCTTGTTCTCCCTAAACGTGTTCGCTTCTATCCGCATGCTGAGGATTTCTGCCATATTATTGGCTACGTTACGCAGCCCACGCAAAAAGATATTGAAAAAAATGCGAATTTAAAAGTGCTCGGCTCAGCCCTTGGAAAGATGGGGCTCGAGATGTCGTATGACGCTACCCTCCAAGGAACTGTTGGCAGTCGCCAATTGGAAATGAACGCAGCGCGCCATGTTGTTCGCGTTTTAGAAGAGACCTCGCCCCTGCCCGGGCAAGACGTTTATTTGACGCTTGATGGGGAACTCCAAAAGCGCGTACGCGAGATTTTAAAGGATGTCCGACGGGGGGCTGCGGTTGTGATGGATGTGCGCACGGGCGACATTTTAGCCAGCGTTTCGGTCCCAACGTTCAATCCGAAGGAATTCACCGAATCCCTTTCCCCTCAGCAATGGAAGGACCTTTCGACAAACCCCGATTTCCCTCTCATCAACCGTG
This sequence comes from Alphaproteobacteria bacterium, assembly GCA_025996655.1. Classification (GTDB taxonomy): domain Bacteria; phylum Pseudomonadota; class Alphaproteobacteria; order BNTO01; family BNTO01; genus BNTO01. The sequence continues at coordinate 1,084 of BNTO01000119.1, read as the reverse complement.
TTGTTTCCGGCCAATACGCCCCGGGCTCTACGTTTAAAATGATTGTAGCGCTAGCCGCGTTGGAGGCGCACGTTATTTCGGCGCAAACGCGTTATTTCTGCCCGGGGTATTACGACGCGAAGGGCATACGCGTTCATTGTTGGCGGTGGCGCACGGGCGGGCACGGTTGGGTCAATCTTGTGCAGGCCTTAGAGCAATCTTGCGACGTTTTTTTCTACAACGCCGCGGTTTCGTTAGGCGGCGCTGCCATTTTGGAAACAGCGAAACCATTCGGGTTTGGCCAAAAGGTTCAAGGCGATTTGCTGGAAGAGAAAGCCGGGCAAATTCCCGTTCTTTCGAAAAAGTTCAAACACATTGGGCCGTCTCTTAATGTTTCTATTGGCCAAGGGTCGCTTACAAGCACGCCTCTTCAGCTTGTGACGATGACGGCGCGCCTGGCGACAGGAAAAAAGATAATACCGCGGTGGACATGCTCCAAGCCACCTGAAAAAAATTCTCAGGCGGTTGGGGCGGCGGCCTCTTCTTCGCCCCTTCAGGAACAAACTTTTGAAAAAATAGAGGCGACGGAGGAGTCCCTCCGCCTGATTCAAAAAGGAATGCAACAAGTCGTCTGGGGCGCTGGTGGCACCGCGCGTTCCGTCCAAAACGACGTCATTTCTCTAGTGGGGAAAACGGGGACGTCTCAGGTGTACCGCATAACAAAAGAGGAACGCCGCCTAGGCAAGGCTCTGGAGCGCCCCTATCATCTTCAGGATCACGCGCTTTTTGTGGGGTTCGGGCCTGTTGATGCGCCGCGTTTTGCCGTGGCTGTGATTGTTGAGCACGGAGGGAGCGGAGGCCGCATCGCCGCGCCTTTGGCGAAGGAAATTCTTATGGCGGCAGAGATGATTGTGAGGAATTAAGGGGAGCTTGCTTTTAGAAAAGGCTACATCGGGAGCGTTTTTTTGTTGCACTATAAGAGCCTGTCTTCACAAATGAGATGAGTTGTAGTAAACATCAAAAAGTTGTTTCTTTTTATAGATAAGACATGTCCTATCCAAGTAACTGTACCGATAAATAATGGGATCTTATAAAGAAGTTCTTT
>BNTO01000118.1 GCA_025996655.1 Alphaproteobacteria bacterium | reverse complement strand
CCTAAGCTTGAAAAGGCATTGGGAAAATATAATATTATCGTTCCCATTTTAGGTTGAAAGGCCGAACTCCCATGGAGTATCTTTCATCTCAGGACGCTCTCGTACCGTCTCAAATTATGGGGACTTACATAATTCGGTCCACGGTGCTTTCTTTAAGGTTAACGGCATGATAAGACTTTAAAAATACGCAATCTTAGCTTTCTCGGTGGTCGGATTTTCTCGTTGTAGCCTTAAAATAAAATCGCTGTGAGCCTTGTTCCACAAGAATTGCCGAACTTTTTGAGTTCGTTTCGAAAGAGGAGATATGCCTTTTTCCAAGTCTTTCAGGACCTTTTTTCTTCGGAAATAGGCTGCTTTAAAGGGACACCCAGCGTTTGCCTAGCTCTTGATTAGTAGCGTCTGCTCGACATTTTTCGTACAGTTTGATACTGGGATCGTAAAGATTTTGAGACTTTTCCAAGCATTCTTGTGTTTGTGTAGAGGATTAAAGTCTATAAAGACTTCTTGAGTTTGTATCTTCGAAGAATTCTCTGAGGGTTTGATAATTTTGTTGAGGTCGTTGCTTGTTGGGATGGAGGTGACCTTGGAAAAAACTTGCAAGAAATATGGGAGTCCAAGTTTCCCACAAAGTTATCTATGAATGTTACTCCCAACCGCAGGTTACGACCTGAAAAATCGCTTAAAACCTGTTTGCCGTTCTCTCGTTTTCTGAACTACACGTGAGCGTTTTAAGTGGGGCATCGATTCTTTAGAAGAGATCAGGCTTACTTTGGTTGGCCTGGGGGCTTTCGCGGGAAATCTCTTGGCAGAATGCCTTAAAAGAATGTCCACGCTCTTAGCACGCGCAAAAGAAAAATCTTCGTCATCTTCATGTTGGCTCGAATATTGCTGTAACAAAAGGGACATGCCTTCCTTGGTTTGAAGGGGAGCACGGATAAAAATGGGGGGCTCATTCGTCCTTTGAAAACGGCTACGCTTTAGCGGAATGCCTGTTTTTTGCGCCGCGACTGTTTCCTTTACGTTGTAAAAGAGAGCCTTTCTCTTGAGAAGGGCCTCTTCCAAAAGGGTGATCACTTTTTGATCGCGTTCCTGGGGGCTGTTCCCTCCCATAAAAACGCACAGCAAGCGGTGGGGCGATTTTTTGTCGTCGTAGCGCGTGACCGACGTACTAATGTTATATCCCGAAGCATAAATGTAACCCGTTTTCATCCCGTCCGCCCCCGGGAAGGCGTTCAGCACATGGTTGTGGGTCCTGTATTTTTTCCCTTTAAATTCAAACGAACGCAAGTTGAAGAGTGAGGTGTATTCCGGGAAATTTTGAAGGAGAGCTTTCGCCAAGATGGCCATATCCCGAGCCGTTGTTGTTTGGTGAGAATCGGGCACCCCAGACGGATTACAAAAATGGGTTTGCTTCATCCCAAGTTTTTTTGCTTTTTTGTTCATTCGCGAAACGAAATCTTTCACCGAGTCGGCTAGGCCTTCGGCGGCAACAACAGCGATATCATTGGCGGATTTTACAATGAGCGCCTCTATGAGCGTTTTCACAGAAATTTTTTCGCCAGGAATGAGGCCCAGTTTCATGCGCATTTGGTGAGCCGCAGATTTTGAAACAGAAAACGACGTTTGAAACTGAATCTCCCCCTTGCGTAGCGCCTCAAACAAAAGATAAAGAGTCATCTTTTTGGTAAGGGAGGCCGGGAAACATTCCTTTTTGGCATTTTTTTGTTTTAAAATTTTCCCCGATTTTAGATCCACAACAATGTAGGCCTGAACGCGCGATGGGGGCGAGCAGAAACTCTTTTCAAAAAAAATTCCTACGAAAAAAAATACGAAAAAACTTTGTGGGAAGGACCTTGGGGAAAAGTTTTGAAAGCAGAGAAATTTTGCCAAAAATTGACCCAAAAACGATGAGCAGCGCCGGAGAACGCCTACAATTCATTGTAAGCCAAAGCGCTGCGGCGAAACAATTCTTTTGATAGCTCAACGCAGAGGCGAGAGGGAGGCTAGTTTGTAAGACTTTTCAGAATTTGCCCTACTAAAAATCAGGACTTTTGCGTGGTAAATAAACCGCAATGTCTGGAAGTATATTAATGAAGATCACAAAGTTTCGAAAAACTTTCCAAAGTAATAATCGCGAGAAAAACTGGCTACGCCAATACCAGAACTATTTGTTATGGGTTTAAAAATATGTTGACGGCAAGCAAAAAAATAGAGCTAGAATTGCACTTAGGGAAGGGTTTATTACGATAGAAATATGAATAATTATTTTTTTAAGATACTATACCCAATCACACTGTGATCTTGGATTTTTTCAATGTTTCAAAATGATCATTAACGCGGCTGACCATCAAAGGGGCAATACAACACCATGTCTCCTCAAAAAACTGTAATACATCGTCGAAATTCCTTTGCACTTCTGAAAAATCGGTTGTTTCGAACAAATTCGTTCATGGCTTCTCCTAATCGCCCCATCGGATTCAAATGGGGGGCACTAAGGCGGCAGAAAATGCAAGACAATCCCTCGTTCTCGAGCAGCTTCCTGGGTCTGTTGACGGATATTGTAGGGGCCTCGGCCCCAAAGAACGTGGATCTTTTGAGCCTTCGCATTTTCGCTTGTCACAAATCCAAAAACTCAACCCTGGAGCCACTGTTGATAGTGTCAAAATCCTTGGTGATGACCGTCATGTCCTTAAGATTAAGGACCCCAACAAGGTTCATGCGCGTTCTTGATACGGTAATGATTAGCTCTTTGCAAGAGATTTGTATCCAAAAGCAAAACCTATGCATCTAAACGTTTTGTAGTTGAATGGATGTGTCTTTTCATCAAACCTTCATCAAATTGTTTGCCACTTTTAAGAACACCAAAAATGATATGCAGCAATCTTCTTGCAACGGCTGTAAGGATTTGCATTCTCATTTTTCCTCTATCAGCAAAGCTTTGCGCAATTTCTTTAAAAGTCAACTATGTTTTTCATTTGTTTTTTAGTACCGCTTTTTGTCTTTTTTTCAGGAGTACGGCGTAGAATCTGTTGATAACTCTAGCGCCTATGCATAACTCCATGAAAAACGGAAACGTTCCGTTTCCCTATATTTTTCACAGAGTTATACACAAGCGCTTCTTCGAGTTATCAACAGATTCCACTCTTTTCTGAAGAAATCCGAAAAAATGTTCTTTCAAAAGCAGCTTTTTTTAATAAAAATCTTCTCCGTTATAAAAATGCTTCATTTTAGCGTTGAGAATCCCAATCAATCTATGCGCAACCGCCATTAATGCTTGCTTTCCTGTTTTATCATGAGCTCGTAACCTTTCCTAAAAAGTTCTTAATTCTCCTTTTCCTTTTATAGCGCTAAGGGCCGTCCTGTATAAGGCTTCACGAACGCGCGCTCGTCCGCCCCTAAGCGATCTTCGCCCGTACCTTGTTGAACGATCGCACGTCCTGGGAGCGAGCCCGCATAACTTAGAAATTTGTTTCTTTCTCATCGCCCTAATTCCGGTAAAGAACCAAGCAAAAGCGCGGCTGTTTGAGGCCCCATTCCTTTTTCCGATTGGTAAAGGACATTTTCTTCTTTCGCGTTTTCTCCCATAATTTCCTGTATTTTACGGTCGAGAAGGCTCACTTCATCGCTAAGAAACTTAAGGACTTTGTGGATACTCTTCCCCATAATCCTTGGAGGCTCTTTCTCAAGGCGTAATTTCTCTCTGGTCATTGTTTC
>BNTO01000117.1 GCA_025996655.1 Alphaproteobacteria bacterium | reverse complement strand
TATTGAGATATTACCTTGCAAGACTTCACAGAAAAACAAAATGTTACTCCAAATCCGCAGAAATGTTGAGAATTTCTAACTCCTTATTCGTTAATCGATACCTGCTCCCCTTATTAAGATAATCCCATAAGGGCAGGGGTTACAGTTAAGAGAGAAACGGCTCAAGATTTTTTCTGTAGAGATCTCCTATTCCGAACAAGACGCTCTTTCTAGGCGATCATTTATGGCCCAACCGAGGCCTTCTTGGGGAATCGGCGCAACGCGAATCCCCGAAAAACGTTGCGGGTCGTCCAACGCGTATAAAAATCGAAAGAGATTCCCTGCCGCTTCTCTTAAGTCTTTGGACACGCTCAGGTTATACGGGCCAAAAGAGATCTGACCAAACCCCAAGAAAGCCTCGCCTTCCTTGGGTTCGGTTTGGTTCATTTTTAGTTTTAAGGAAGGGACATAATGTTTTTTTAACATCCCCGGCGCTTTCATTACAGACCCCGGCGAACTTAGTTTGGGAGCATAGCCACAAACAGACGTGAGTTCCTCAAGTGTTGTCCCTCCGTAGCGTAACAAAGAAAAAGGAGCGATCGTCGTATCTAAAATGGTCGATTCAAGACCAATACGGCAAGGGCCCCCATCTAAAAGGCAAGATATTTTATCCCCAAGGGTTTCCTGAACAATAGAGGCGTCTGTTGCGCTTATTTTTGTTGACATATTGGCACTTGGTGCAAAGAGAGGACGGCCATGGCGATGCAGAAGGGCTTGTGTGAGAGGGTGATCCGGTACGCGAATGCCGACCGTTTCAAGACCAACGGTGGCTAACTTCGAAAGAGAAATGCCGCGTCGGATAGGAACAATAAGCGTCAAGGGCCTATGGGCGGGTGTTCCAGGCTGCCAAAAAAGTTTCGCTAAACGCTGAGCTTCTGGAGAAAAATCACCAAATAAAAAAGCTTGTTCCCCATGCTCTACATGCAAAATGAGAGGATTAAAAACAGGACGATTTTTTATGGCATAAATAGCTGCAACAGCCTTATCACTTGAGGCATCCGCCGCCAATCCGTAAACAGTCTCCGTGGGGATCGCAACAACGCCCTCTCTGTTAAGACTTGCTATAGCCTGTTGGATTTGCGAATCAAACACAACCTAATTCCGTAGGAAAACCACTCTTTCACAGTAACTTGTTCCATAACGTGAGACAATACATTCCGCTGTGTATTGTGTCGCCTAAACTTCGAGATCTCTTAAAAATTTTGAGTTTTCTTCATCTTTTTATCTTTTTAAACGAATCAGTTTAAGAGTTAAAAGACTCTTTTTTATAATTTTAACATTATATTAACCTTTATATTACTATACTATATAAGTTTATATTTATTATATTGTGTGTAAAAATGATATTTGCAAGAAAAACGCTTCCTTTCTTAAATTTGGCCGTTTGTGGTGGTCTTTTGGTTTGGTCCCAACACGTGTCCGCCTCTTCTTCCAGAGAGAAAGAAAAGGCGGAGAAACCGTTGGAGGGGTCAAGTGACTTAGTAGCGAAAACACCTCTCACAGGTCCGATAAGGGCCCTACAAGAAGCCTCAAAACTGGAAACTATTCACTCTCTTTTGGCAGGGCTTCCCGAAGACTCCATGCCTGAAATCGCTCACGCTTTGAGCGAAAATCAAGAACTTGTCAAGAAGATTCTCGCCCTTTCCCAAGAAAACCCAGAACAAAAAAAGGTAGGTGAAGGATGTTTGGACATTCTCAGGAAAATAGGCGCTTTTCTTCCTGGCGGTGTGCCGTTGTATGTCAGACTAGGAGCAGATACAATGATTTGGGCAGCAAAAGGAATCAGTTCACTAGTAAAGGAAAGTCAAGGAAGGTTACAAGAAGCCAAAGAAGGTCGTTGGCATAATATAAATGGTGATAACTTAGTACATAGAGCCATTCAAGGTGGACAATATCATAGGTTTGTTTGGTGTCTTTTGAATGGCGGTAAGATCTTATTTTCACAAGAAAATAAGCAAAAAATGACGCCTTACGCTTTGGCCTTGCACCAAATCCACATTTTTGAAAGCACACGAAAGCAGCTCACCGATAGAACGGGTTCGTCGGTTGGGAGAAAGGCGTCGGCCACAACGAAGAAAAAGCAAAGAATTTCGTTTAAAGAAAGGAGGATAAGCAAAAAAATAACGAAGTTAACCAAAATGATCAAATTGCTTGAAGAAAGCGGAAATGCGCTCCCTCCGGAACTCTTTCGCTTTACTGCAGCTTCTGTGACTTGTTCTAGTTCGAGTCCGAGTTCGCCTAAGCCTACGGAGTCCCAGCTCTTGAAAGTGCCCCAAGCGTCGAAAACCTCGGGATCCAGTTTAGAAGAAACTCTTTCACGAGAGACAGACTCAAACGGAGATTCCGAAGACAGTAATGATTCTGACGATTCACAAGGAGATGAGGCCGAAGATGAGGAAGAGTCGGAAGATTCGGACAAACCCGTTTAACATTATTTTCGGGATAATTTGTTGATATGTTTGCTTCTTTGTTCTTTGTTTTGTGCGATTTGTTGATTGTGTTTGTCGAGCGTTGCGTTGAAGGCGTGCGTGCCATCAGGCAACGCCACAAAAAACAAAAAATCGCTAGGCGCTGCTTTGGCAACAGAACTCAGCGTTTCCTTGCCTGGGCAACAAATGGGTGTTGGTGGCAAGCCCTTATTTTTGTAGGTATTATAGGGTGAGTCGTGATTCCAATCTTGCCGCGTTAGAGGCCGTCCCAGGGTGCTTTGTCCCTGTGTCATTCCATAAATAACGGTAGGGTCCGCTTGGAGATAAATTTTTTTTTGCAAACGTTTGAGAAAAATCCCCGCAATAATCCCCTTTTCATGGGAATGACGCGTTTCTTTTTCAACAATAGACGCAAGTTTCAAAAAATCTTCCGCCGAAAGCTCTCCTGCAAAGGGGGCCAGAGAGGCCAATTCCTTTGTCATAGCCTTTTGGAGGCGAAGGACGATATTTTTTCGCAACGCCCCTTTGGGAAAATAATAAGTCCCTGGAAGTAAAGAGCCCTCAGGAGGGCACGTTTCTAGGGGGCCCTTTAAACAAGGGTTTCTTTTTAAGATTGCAAGAGCTTGGGTAACGGTCACGCCCTCAGGAAGGCAGACTTTATGAAGAACAATGGACCCCGCCAACAAATGCTCCATAAGCTGCGTGTAGGACATCTTGGGCGAAAAACAATATTGTCCCGCTTTAATTTTCTTGCGTTTTCCCGACAAAAACACGCGCGTAACAAACAGCCAAGATTTCTCAATAAGGCCCGCCTTTTTTAAACAATGCGCAACATAAAAGAGGGAGGAATTCTCAGGAATATCCACCCAAATATCCGAAGATTCTGCTTGCAAAGGGAAGAGCGGTGTAGACGTTTTGAGGAAGGTTATTTCCCTTTGTGTCTTTTTTTCATGAAGAGAATTTTTACAAAAAGGGCAAAAATATTGATATTCCTTTGCGTTTAAAGAATTTTGCCCTAAGAAAACAGACGCAAAAACAAAATAAAAACAAACGAAGCTATGGTTTTTGTTACGCATATTAATCTGAGTTTTTAAAGCTTCTCATTGGGAAGATCATGTCTCATTTTTTTCTCTCCTGCAAGAAACAGGATATGATTTAGGCCAATGCATGAGCATGAGAATATCCGAAAAAGCCTAGTTGTCTAGTCCCAAATTCTTGTTGTATAATTCTTAAGCAAACTCCGTCGACTCTTTCCCCCTCTTTTTAGCAACAAATTCTACGGGGGTAAACCCTTTTATCGCCTTCAATCTTTTCCCCAAGTTAT
>BNTO01000116.1 GCA_025996655.1 Alphaproteobacteria bacterium | reverse complement strand
AAAAAAAGGCAAAGATAAAAGGGTTTACTCCCCTCACATTACTTGCTAAAAAATGGAAAAGATCTTGAAAAATAAGGTCCCAACATTCTGCGCTTCGAATTGAACCCTAGGAAAAGTGGATCTTTGTTTGCAGGCTTTGTCCAAGGAATTGTTCCTTACGGGACTTCTCGATGCAGCGGGCTTGGTTAGCGCGACGGCCTGCGTCTTTGTAGAACATAAGAGCGACCTTCTTCTACACCCAAAAAAAATGCCAGATTACGAAAACTCACGCAATGTTACAATGGCCATCTACGAAATTACACAACAGGACGCTGCGAGACCTCTGCGACTTTCTGCGGCTGAACTTGATTTGCTTGGATCCTCGCCTTCTACAATTTTTTCTTCGAGCTCTTCTGCCCCTTCAGAACCTCAGTCTTCTGCTAAAAACAGCGAACGCTTCACCCCGCACGAAAAAATACGCCACGCCGCCGCTTATAACGCGGTGATGACTACATTATGGTATTTAAGTCAGAAAATAATTCAAAATGTCTTAAAGTCCATACTCGACGATGTGGCTAAACAACAGATTTCTGAAAGAGAAATTTACATCTCAAGGGGCCTTGTGGTCGCAGATTTAAATCCCATGACCGTACTCGCTAGTCGGCTAACGACTGCCTTATCGTCGGTGATCCAAAAGCTGGACTTTTATGGCGTTCTGTGGGGGACAGATCATGCCGGAAGAAACCTTGGGGCCTGGTTTGAATTCGCCCACTATGGGCTTAATAGTAAATTAGATTCTGAGAGTTCAGTAGTAAAAACGCCTCACCAACAGACGTGTTCCACAAAATCTTGGAAAGCTTGAACGCACTACCCGCAGCCGAGAACTACTCGATTCAGGGTCCTGGTCTTCTTCGGTACATTAGTCTTTTAGACCAGATCTTGTACGATGAAGCGGCCCTCCAGCAACTTTTACACACACTGAATTCTGCCGCGTATAACGCGAATCCAGGACCTTCTTCGAAAGTGAATTATTTCCCTCCTCCTAAGAATGGAGCTCTGTTTAACCCCGAGCTATTTTTGCAAAATTCAGACAGAAGGGACGTGGCGCAACGTTTTGTAGGGACACACTTCGTGAAATTTGCATTTTCGGATCAAGGTGCCTTCACGAATCCTCTTACTGGGGAACGGTTGATTTCTCATAAGCATGGTTGGTTGAATTGCCGAAGTAATGGAGAACGTGAATATCTTCCGTTGCTGCCTCCGTAGTCGAGGAGAAGATAAGGAAGTACTCCGCCTAAAAAACGTCTCTTCCCAAACTGCAGGAGTTCTTCCCACGCCGCCGCCTCTCGCTTTCGTCCGAACAGCTACCAAATTCTAAGGATTTATGCTAACAATTCCTTTAGCAAAGGCGCTTTTCAATCCGGAGATTTTTATGAATATTTGTTTTGGTTTGCCCAAAACCCCTGTCTCGTCCCTTATTGTAGGAGCGTCTAAAGGCGTTTTGCTGTCAACGTCTTTGACTCTTGCCAAAAAAATGGGCGACGTTTTGCGCGAGAAAAGCGCGCTCTGGCATGAAGGCTCCTCCTCGCCTTTTGCGCTTCGGCCCTTTTGTTGCCAGGATTTGACGGGTTCCCCTCTGGCCGTTCACGTAGCCGATCTTACGCACACCGAACTTTCGGATATGGAGGCCCAAGAATTGGGGGCGGCCCTTTTCGTTTTGGCGTCAAGTCTCAAAGAAAAGGACGTTTTCATTGATTTTTCTCAGCATTTTAGCCCAGGGCTTTTGGCCTCTGTGGCGGCCGGATTTAAAATTCGCAGTTTCACGTTTGATAAATACAAAACAAAAAAAGACAATAAACAGAACCTCGAAAATGTTTATTTCGTCTCAAGCCAATCGGAGCTTTCCGAAAAGGCGTTTGAAGATTTAGATGTTGTTGCTGAGGCCACGTTTTTCTGTCGCAGTTTGTCTTCGGAGGTCCCGAACGTTCTCGACCCTGAGGCGATGGTCCAGGAGGCAAAAAAGCTCAAAAAATGGGGCGTGAAGGTTGACATTTTAGACGAAAAAGACATGGCCAAGTTAGGCATGAATGCGTTGCTGGGCGTTGCGCAAGGCAGCGTTCGCCCTCCGTATTTGGCCGTTTGCCAGTGGCAGGGCGACCCGAAATTTGGGGCCCCTTTGGCGCTCGTGGGAAAGGGCGTCACGTTTGATTCCGGAGGGATTTCCATCAAGCCTTCGGAGGGTATGCATGAAATGAAGGAGGATATGACGGGTGCGGCTGTTGTGCTTTCCGCGTTACAGTTGGCCGCTCAACTGAAAATGCCGCTTAATTTGGTGGGCGTTATCGGATTGGTTGAAAATATGCCGTCGGGTTCGGCGCAGAGGCCGTCGGATGTGGTTGTTTCGTTGTCCGGCCAAACGATTGAAGTCCAAAACACCGACGCGGAAGGGCGGTTGGTGTTGGCGGATGCTTTGTTTTACACCGAAAGGGAATTTGCGCCGCGTTGCATAATTGACTTTGCAACGTTGACGGGGGCGATTAAGATTGCCTTAGGCATGGAATTTGCGGGTTTGTTTTCTAATGATGACAGTCTCAGCGCGCGCCTCCTCGAAGCGGGAGAATCCGTGAAAGAGCGTCTGTGGCGTTTGCCGTTGGACCCCGTTTTTGACAAGGACATAAACTCGGATATTGCCGATATGAAAAACGTGGGCTCGGGGCGCGGCGCGGGCAGCATTACGGCGGCTCAATTTTTGCAGCGCTTCGTTCAAAAAGACACGCCTTGGGCGCATATTGATATCGCGTACGTCACGCATGACAGCAAGGAGCGCGCATTGACGGGGGTTGGTTTTACGGGGTTTGGCGTGCGGCTTATGTATGCGTTCTTGAAAAGTCAGCTGGTGCAGCCCATGAAAGGGAAGAAATAGGAATATTTTAGACTTTTTCTAAAAAAAAGGGAGGTAATTTTTCCCTCCTTTTTCTTTATAAGGACAGTGGATTTTTCGCTAAAAAAGCTTCATAAAGTGCGATGGCGGTGGCTGTTGTCACGCTCAACGTTGAAAATTTTGACGATGTGGGGAGGAACGCCTCAAAATCACATAAATCCTGCGTTAAGGGGCGCAGGCCTTCGCCTTCGCTGCCCATAACAAGAGCTATTTTCCCCCTCAAATCCAGAGAGCGAAGCGGCTGCGTCGCCTCTTCCGACAGTCCCACACACCAAAACCCAAACGATTTCAACGTACGAAGCGCTTCTGCCAAATTCGAAACAATGCAGCGCGGTACAGATTCAAATGCTCCGGAGGCACTTTTGGCCATGCCGCCATTTTCAGAAGGCGCATGCGCCCGCGTCATGACCAGAGCCTCAACATGAAACGCCAGGCAAAGCCGCAAGATACTGCCTACATTTTGGGAATCTGTAACGTGATCGAGAAGGAGCACGATTTGATTGGGCGCTTCCGCCTCCTTCAAAAATTCCAACGGCTCTGTAGGGAGGGTCTGTGCCTTTAGAACGATTCCCTGATGAGGAACCTCGCCTTTTAGTAAGGAATTTAAAACCTTTTTATCTACAATTTGAATCGTATTTTTCGAATTTTTAGCTAAAAAAAAGGATTCCCTTGTGATTCCCTCCTCCTCCAATTTTTGAAAAACGCTGTCTGTACACCACAAACCTTCAACCTTGCGGCGCGGATTTAACAAAGCCGCCATACAAGCGTGTGTTCCATAAAGCCAAACCATAGGAAGCCCCGCGCACTACGAATATTCAATGTTTTGAATACTATAAGAACGCGTGCCACTTGGGATGGGAACCTCCACTTCGT
>BNTO01000115.1 GCA_025996655.1 Alphaproteobacteria bacterium | reverse complement strand
TTAAAGGTTTCAAAATTTCAGTAATCTCTTGGAAATCAAGGATTTCCATGAATTTCCGATAACGATGGTCGGGACGGATGAGTTGGTTGATAAACATTTTTTTGATTTTTTTTGCCAAACGAATCTCGTTCTACCAAAAGCTTGAAGCCAAAGTTGATCTCTTTCGATGGGGGATGAGAGGTTTCAACAGGGCCATAATCTTGCTCAAGAATTATACAACAAGAATTTGGGACTAGACAGCTAGGTCATGCTGATACGCTGCAAGAGTATTGGCGGCAGCATTTCTTTCTGCGGCAAGCGATTCTAAAAATAAATCAAGTCCAAAAACAGACATGGAGCCGCTCACATTTTTAAAAAGGGAAAAAAGGCGGCAAGCAAAGAGACGCACGCTCCCGCATATAGCCCCGCAAGCGCATCATCCGCCAGAATGCCAAGCGCTTGTAAGCGAAATGTTCCCTGCGCGAGCCGACGCTCAAGAATGCTAATGCCCCCCGGTTTAAAAATGTCAAAAAAACGAAAAAAAACAAAAGAGAGAAGCAACGTTTTTGTGTTACAAAATTGAGAAAAAGCCACGAGGGCAAGAGCAAGGGATTGCCCTAAAACCTCATCAATGACAACATAAGAGGGATCATTTTTTTTCTGATGTTGAGGAAGGCGCGGCAGCGCAGCCCCCCAAGGAACGTGTTTGAAGGCAGCATTTTTTTGAGAAATCTCCTTTAAAATAAGACACAGACAAGGAATAGAAACGGCCGCCACGGCAAAACAAAAGCCCAGCGTAAAAACAAAAAAATAAGGAGAGTTAAAATAAGAAGAGTCTTTAAAAAAATAGGCCGCTATAATTGGCGGCACACTTCCCACGGTCCCAGGCGCAAAGGGGCAAAAACCAAGCCCGCCCACTGTTGCTAACTCCCACGAAAAGAACCGCCTTATTTTAAAAAAAAGATCTCTTTTCATTTTGATTTCAAGATGCAGACGCCACTTTAGCCCGCAGCGACGGCGGGCGTAGGCGCTTCGGCATAGTCCTCTTCAGGTTCCGCCAGCAAAGACAATGTCTTCAAAATCATGCGAATTTCGTCTTTCAAAATACGCGTAGATTGCTCGCGTCCGCTTACCGTTTCCTCCAAAATCCTCTCACAACACGCACGAAGGGCCCGCAGTTCAGAAGAGCGAGAATCGTCGTTTGTCTTTGCTTGCAGAGCCTGCGTGAGCTGCAGGACTGTTTGACGCATGTCGCCTTCTGTTTTAACCAAAGCCTGAATCGTCTCTTGATTTTTGTGCGAAAAAGACGCGCTCTCCGAAAAAATCTCAATCATCTTTTGAAAAAGAAGAGACGTCCTTTGGCGACTTTCTTCGGCCTTCAAAAGGTGGTTGTTCAATAAATCCAGCGTTTCTGCCGTTTGCTCAAGCAATGCCAAAACATAGGCGGGCCCATTATTTTGCGCATTTTGTTGAAAAAACATTTGGGTTTTGTTGAGGAGATCCTCTTCTACCTCATTACGAAAATCCTTTTCCACAACGCCTTGCTGGAGGTCGAGATAGCCCAAAATCAAAGACCCCACGAGCCCAAAAATGGAGGAACTAAACGCGACGCCCATGCCTGAAAGGGGAGCTTGAATCCCCGCTTTCATATGTTCAAAGGCCTCGTTAGCAAGGGCGCCCGAAAAAGAAACGCTTTTAAGCGCCTCGGTAATGGAGCCGACGGTCTGCGTAAGCCCCCAAAAAGTTCCGAGAAGTCCAAGCAAAATCAACACACTGCAAAGATATTTCGTAAACGTATGGCGCTCATCCAATTGGCGTTCGAAACTCGCCAAAAACGTTTGCGCTTCTTCAAGAGAAATCTTTTTTTTGGTGACACCCTCTTCATTGACCCAAAAGGATTTCAAAACGCTTTTTTCTTGCCATTCCATGAGGGGCTGCCCCGAGCGAAGCGTTCGAAAAACGCGCTGATCGCTCGCAAGGTGCCACAATTGTACAAACGGGATAACCAACCCACCGAGGAACGTTGCCAAAATAAAGGAGTTGAGCAAGGGGTTGTAGAGGAACAGCGGCGTAAGTTTCTGAAAGTAAAATCCGCCACCCACAAAGATCAACCCCACAAGAAGATACATTCTCAGCTTTGCGTTTTGTATGGACATTGTCTTTTTGCTTTCACTAGCCCTTAACAAACCCTAGCACAGAACACAAACAAGATGTAGATAGGGAAAACCTTTAGGGATGTTCCCTTTCTTCTGTTATAAAAGGCGTAAGAGTGTTTAGCTTTAAAAGGCCATTCATAGCAGCTTGTTTGCTTTTTTCTTCCGTTAAATGAAACTCTTTCCTGTAGTATTGGGCCAACGCGTTTGCTGCAACCGTCAAAGCCTTTTTTAAATCAGGATTACTCAAAAAACCTTGCTGAAAGGACGTTAATTTTACGGGTTTCAAATTCGGTTCAAGAATAAGCGACGTCTGACAAGAATCTACGACGCATCCAAGAGCGTATCTTATCGTTCCTAATGCGTCAAACTCTTTTTGAATTTGGACACGCCACAATATTTTAAAATAGGCGTCCACTTCCTTTTGTGGAAAATTTTTGATAACACCGCGGCCGTATTCCAAACCAGCTTGTGGCAAAGAATTATCGCGAGCGCTCCCCCAATAAGGTTCTGTCGCCTTCAAGAGTTTGGGGTTCTTTTTAAGGATAGGCATAGGAATAGCGTAAAAATACATATGAGTTCTAGCAACTCCTGTGACACTAACAAATCTCAAAATAGAGATCATTGATTTATCTGTCCCATCAAAGGATGTTTTGCCATTCTTAAAAAAATCTTCTATTGCCCCAGGATAAGCTTCTTTTTTCGCTAAATTCACAAGATTCTCGGTTATTTCTTTAATTTTTGCATCACGTTCTTTCTTGGCGGGCTTAAAAGCATACAAAAAGAGTGCGTAATCAAGTTGACCACTATGAGATTTCGTGTTACGAAGTGCACTTTCCAATTTTCTGAGGCTTTTTTGATCTTTTTCGTCTATATTCCACAATTGTTGATCGAATTCTTCCTTCGGTGTACTTTGTTGTGGCTGATTTTCGTTAGAAGGCGAAGTCGACTCTGATAATGTTGTCGTTTCGTTATTCCCATTTTTTTGTTGTGTCGAGCAGTTTACTACAGGACACCCAACAATTGTTAGAAGAGCCCAACGAATGGTCCATCTTTGTTTAAACATAATTTCTCTCTCCATAATCTCTTCACTTTTTCCCATGTCATACGTTGGTAAAGTTTTTGAAGAATTTTTCAAAATTGCCGTTTCCTTCGTTCCCTTTACTTTTTCATAATAAATATCCTCGATAAATTTCTCAAGAACAAACAGCGAACCGCGCTTTAAGTGAGTCATAATGGGGAGCAAAGGCCGGAACTTCTTTTCAACTTCACTCCTACGAAATGTCCACTACTTTTTGTTCTCCGGACTCATCTTAACAAGGGCCCGTGGTTTCTTTACCAAAACTTCTTTCAAAGCAGCATTCGCTTGTTCCTTTGTCACCGACCGGGGATCTGCGTAACTCGCCTCAATACCTACAACGGTGTCGCTCCTTGCTAAACAAGTAAAACTTCCACAAATTTTTCGATAGCCATCGGTTTCTTTGTACGCTATGTCAGTCAGGTATGCTTTTTTTCACGAGCAAAGTCCTCCGGCTTCACTCCGTTTTTTAAAATCTGTTCTATTTTTGCAAAAAATTCTTTTAAAAAGACTTTTGGCGTAATCGTTTTCGGCAAATCGACTTGTATACGGAGGAGTTCTGGATCAAATGCAGCAAAACCGCAAAAAAACGTCAGATTAGAAAT
>BNTO01000114.1 GCA_025996655.1 Alphaproteobacteria bacterium | reverse complement strand
CTTTTCGCGTAATGTTCCAATACCCTCTTTCTAAAATCTGTACTGTAAGCCAAATTAAAACCGTTAACAAAAATCACTAATAGGGTTTACATTTTTTTTGCAAATTTTTCAAGCCGCTTAGCTATAAGATTTCATAAAAACTCGCTAAAAAATTTCACACATTTTATATCTAGGACACAGCCGTTACCTTTTCAACTTTTTTCGTAAACTTTTTTAGAACCCTATGAAGTTTTTTCTCTCGTTGAGGCGAAGTCTTTTCGGCCTTCACTTCCATGCCCTATCAGAAATTGGAATGGGGGCGAACGGCAAGAAAAGGGACTGGCTTTGGAAAGAGGTTACGAAGGAAGGAGAGGTAGACGTTTTCCTTTTTTAGCAAAAGCTACTACGTTCGACGGGACCCACCCTTCAAGGCCTCATCTGGATGATTTTTATTTTTATATCTTTCATATTTTCTATTGATGACCAATTTTTACAGTTTGCGAAGATCGATCACTTTGTAACGTAGCCCCCCTAGCTGTCGAGTCGTCCTTAAAGTCCCCTACAAACTTATCTCCGTTGGGCCACATCAAACTTAATCCACGATTTGTTTTTGGAGGGATGCCTTTGTTTGGCCCATTGCCAAAGGGATTCCCAAATTTCATACCCTTTTCCCAAAAGTTTTCTTCGCCACAATATAGGATTAATCTTTCGCAATTATTTTCTGATAGACATAATCCTAGGCATTGGCGCTTGACAGTTGACAAACCGCCTTACAAAGGCTAAGTATTGTTCAATATTAATATTTTAATTGTGTGTAGATATGAGATACTGTAACCGATGTGGGTCAGAAAATAATAGACCTCCTGTAAAAGTCAGTTCTCACAGTTTTTCAAGTTTTGGGTAGTTTTGGCTGTTTTTTTGAAAATTAGAGCTCCACAAAAGCGTGTACACAAACTTTTTGGTACCTCCTCGACAAAACCGATCCTCCTCATTGAAATCGATGATTTTTTTCTTCTTTTACAGGAGGTCTAGTCGCTATAGCAAAAGCTATACTAAAAATCGAGACGATTTCAAATTATCTTTACTATAGTTTTTGCGCCTTTATCCATGTTATAAAGGGTGCCAGAAGGCGGACAAAGAGGCCCTATGACTTTTTTCCCTGTTTACTCTTG
The DNA here is from genome assembly GCA_025996655.1 of Alphaproteobacteria bacterium. Classification (GTDB taxonomy): domain Bacteria; phylum Pseudomonadota; class Alphaproteobacteria; order BNTO01; family BNTO01; genus BNTO01. The sequence continues at coordinate 2,731 of BNTO01000114.1, read as the reverse complement.
TTGTTTTGGCTGTTGTTTTCATGAAGTCGAACTGTTGCCTCTTCATGATACGGGACGAGATTTTAAGATCGAACTTGTTTCGCATCCGAGCCTCGCCTCCGTTTTGCTTGTCTCAGGATTTTTGTCCCACAAAAACAAAAAAGTCCTTCGATCGGTTCACGCGCAAATGCCTTCCCAAAAATCCGTGATAGCCCTTGGCGCCTGTTCTCTAAGCGGAGGTTTGTTCCAGACAAGCGCCGTACCCTTTTATCGCGCCGAAGACATTGTCCCTATTGATGTTTTTGTGGTCGGCTGCCCTCCTTCGGCCGATCGTATCCTCGCCGGCTTTCTTTTTCTCGCTAAAAAGAAAAAAGAGAAGGCTTCCTAAGTGCCTCAAGCTGTGAGGTCCTCTGGTGCAGCCCCACGACCCTAAGCTCACCCTCGAAAGTGGTTCGGAAGGTTCTCGGACGCAAGCCAACCGAAGAAGGCCTTTTCCTCCTTCGGGGCAAAGTTATGAATAAGTAGTTTTTTTAAGTAAGCGGATATGTTTTGGTATCCGAAGCTTCTCATAATACGCCTTCCCCCTCGAGCGCACACCGAATTAATTCTTTGCTGCTTGCCGTCATCGTATCCAGTGCAGCTTTCCCAACTATGCTCACAAGAAACCTTATGAAGTTACGAAGCGGAACATTCAGCGTTTCCTCATCGGCTAACATTACAATATCTTCTAAAAGTTGTCCCTTTTCGTTGTCGTTCGCCCTATGGAGCAGGCTATAAATAAAAACTCTTTAGCAAGGGCTTCCGAAGGTACATCGACCCAAGGGCTATTCAGCGTACGACTGTTAAAACTACAGCGCGTTGCGCTGGGCGGTAATGTTTCACCTTTTCTCAACCAAGGTAAAAGTACCCCTAGGATTGACGAAGATACCTTCCGGCCCTGAAGGGTCTTGCGCCCGACATCCAACAGCTTAGCAATGAGGTCTTCGCGTAGAGATGCTCCTCCCGAAGCCGTCTTGGCCACAGGAAGTTGAATCACTCGTGCCGCGGAGGTTGGTGCCTGTGGCCCTGGTCCTTTTTCTGTTTCCTCTAGCTCCTTGAAGTCGTCTTTATAACGATAGAGCCATTCGTGAGCAACACCGTTTATCTGTTCTCGGCGTTTTATCGTAAAAAAATTGCGCTGTTTCCAAGGCAAAGTTGTCGCGCACATTCCAAAAATGATCCTTATTTTTTTGAGACTAAGAAATTTCGTCAATTTCAAGATTACACCCCGTTTCAGGTCCATAAATCCATTGTCGAAGTTGAACGCTATCCTGTCTTACACAAGTATGACCGTTGGCTTCTCTTTCGTTCCCTTAGATTTTTTTGCTTGCTTTATTCTTTCGGGCATCCTTGTTTCTTCGTTCTTCTCGTATTCAGACTCGTACTCCTCTAAGTTACGCGCGAAACACTTTTTTAAATGCTCTGCTTGTTCTTTCATGAGCTCCATCAGTTTCTCACCAATGGCCCTTACTTTTTCTAGTGGTTGCAACTTGCGGTATTGCTCTGGTGAAGCGGAATATTTCGCCTCCTTTTTCAAACGATCGATCTCTTCCTCTAGGGCTTGCTTTTCCGAGGTCCAGTGCCCTTGATTCGCCCCCCAGTTCTGTCAAAAGTACATATCCATGTCTTGTCTTAAGTTTGTCCTTTTTTTCTCGTGTTCCTGGTCAAAATCACCTCGGAGTAAGTTGTGTTCTTTGGATGAGCTGATCTGGAAACGATTACAAAAATTCACGAGGCTGAGGCATTCTTTCAACAACTCTAAGATTGCGTGCAACTCACGAGTGTATTTTTGTAGCAAGGTATCTCTCCGAGCCTTAGCAAAGATGTGGGTGTTGTCCATTTTTAAGCAGGCTTGATAACATGAGTAAGCCGTTGGTAGATCCTTTTCCACCACGATTCCCTTCTCGTAACACACGCCGCGCAATGCCTGCATCTCAGGATTGTCCTTATCCAAAAGTCTATCAACGTCCCGGCTGGGGTAGTACGAATCTAAAAAAAACAGCCCGTGTCGGCATAAGAAAAGGGGAGGGGCGGGGCGCTGGCCCGAATTGTTACCAAGCGCTGTTTTTGCAGGGTGTTGGCGGGATGCTCCGGCGTTTCAGCGGCAACAGGGTGCTACATCCAAAAAAGCCAATGAATATGCGAAAAGGCGCGCTTTTGGATTTCGGGAAAATCGTCATAAGGCAAACCAAGCCGATTCATGCCCGTATCAATGTGCAAAACGGCCGGAAGTTTTTGCCCGATCGCTTGGCCGAAAGCGTTCCATTCATAACATTTTTCACGGAATTTAAGACAGGAATGTACCTTTTTTGAAAAGCCTCTTGACACCAGCCGCCTAAAAAAGGGCCGTTAAGAATAAACAAAAAGTAGCCGTTTTTCCCAAAGTTAAGATCTTGAGTGCAAGGAAAGGCGTTTATCGACTGGAGGCCTTTAGCGAAATGATCCGCCTCATCAAAATAGGCGACCCAAAAGTGGCGGCAGCTAACCTGAAACAACGCTCGCCCTACGGGGACCGCGCCTAGGCCGTAGGCATCGGCCTTTACAACGGCCGAGCATAGGGAAGGGCGGATGAATTGTTGAATTGTTAAGTCAACCCTCTTTTTTGTTGGAACATTTTGGGAAAAACTCCGTTGTAAACGACTTTTTGTTGGAAACGGTTGCGTTTCCCGCGAAAATGTCCCACCACCACCACAACAGCCTCTTTTCCTAAAAA
>BNTO01000113.1 GCA_025996655.1 Alphaproteobacteria bacterium | reverse complement strand
AGAGTTTGCGAGAGAAAAGGCCCACACCAAGCGGATTCGAAAGAGGTGAAGGCTGTTGTTGAGGCCTTGCTCACAACACCAAGGGAATTCCTACCGCTATCAGCCGGCTAGGCGTATCCGTTTCGGGTTCATCGGGAAGGCTCAAGGGTGACATTCCTAAATGGCACAAACATGACATTCCTAAATTGTGTTGACACATTCCTAAATTGTGTTGATAGGACCATCTTCTGCATTGACATTCCCTACTGTTACACCAAAATACCCTTTTGCCCAGAAGTGCTGGCCCCAATACCTCTTCTTTAGGTCGCTGTATTCTTGCTATAGTTTTCGACTTGTCTTGCCTTTTATGCATTGCACAACCTTCGATAAGGAAAGATACGATGGTATGGACAGTAACAGAGGAACATGGTCTGGACTTATACTTCCGCTTACTACGTCAACGTAGTTTGCTGCACCTATTTCTTTTGAGAGTTCTTTTGTCCTTGTTGCTATCGGACCCCATAATACTCGGTATCGATACTTTGTACAAAATACTACATGATACTTTAGATCGTATGTACTATGAGAACCCTTTCGATACTCCATCTATTCTGTCTTCTTACTTCTGCGCGGGTAGATTATACTGAAGTTCGCGCCTAAAGGCGAGGGTGTTCAACCATCCCGCGTAACTACATAAATCTCCTAAAAAAAGTGAAACAGCGACGCCGAGTTTTAGCACAGCCCAATAATTTAAAGAATGGAAGAAAATTCTTTTGGCAAAAAAAATGATATTAGACCTATTGCGAAAGTCAAAAAAACTAAAGCACGGTGATAATGGGGGGTGTTTGGGTACTACCCAACCTCAAAAAACTCGTGGACGAGCGTTTAAATAGATTTTTCTCTAAAAAAAACCCATGTTCCCATAACAATTCGAAACAATGACTTTCGCAATAGGTCTATTTTTTATCCCCAATTTCGAATTTCGAGAACACTTCCCCATAACTAAAGTTTACCAAATTCTTCTGACTGATTTCGGTAGAAATAGCCGCGGCTATTTTTAAAAGTTGCGCGGGAAATGCCATCCCCCTTCTGGCCTTACAAACAACGCCCCTGCGCCTTAGTTTCATCACCACAAAACCAAATCTCGAACTGGCCATCTACGCGATGCACTCCCTTTTTGAGGCGTACCAAAGGGATTAAGGAGTTGGGGGATAAAGGATAGAGATGGCGCTTTCGCTCGTTCGGCTTCTGCAAGGGGCCAAAATCCTAGGGTTATGTTGCGCATGCCCCTTTGCAAAATAGCTACCGCTATATTTTAAAAATCTTGCAAAAGAAAAAAAGTTACGTTACTCTGAAAGGTATATTTCTTTTTTGTTTCGGAGTCATTATGAAAACTTTTAAAAAATTCGTTATGTGCAGCGCTGTAGTTCTTGGCGCCGCCTGTACGACAGCCCGCGGACGTGTCGATCGGGAAAGAGAGAAGCAGGCACCTTCCTTTACGGTCCTAATAGACGGGCAGCAAAAAGTCCTAAGTTTCGTCAGCCTGGTTTTCAGGTTGGTGGCGCAATATGAGGCTTTTACGCGAAAGAGCAGATGGCTACAAAAAAGAAACGAAGCAGACTACAAAAACTGCCTTGCTTAAATGTACGGCTGAGCTTGTGGAGTACATGAAAGCAGAAGAACCGGTATACAAAATAGAAGCAGCAGAACAGGGACACATTAAAAAAAACGCCGTTGCTACAGCTCTGGAGAACTCTAGCAATCAAGCCGAGGGAACGACTCATGCCACATGGGAAACGCCCCTGAACGCGTTTGCGGAATACTGCGACAGCTTCTACTCGCTTGTCAACGCCAAAGATGCAGAACGAGATGCCCAGATAATACAAGCTCGTAAGTCCAAACCAAAGACAGCTAGAAGTTCACCTGATGATTCGGGAGACTAGAAATAGCCAAAGACTTTAGAAAGGACTAGAATAGGATTAATTTCTCGTTTTTCTAGTCCTTCTAGAGAAGGACAGCCGCCCCATGAGGATCTGACCTAGGATTTTCTTTTATGCCCCCTTCGTCGCGCCCTCTTGCTGATCTCCTTCGCCCAACAGCCCTTCAGGATATTGTTGGGTACAGCGGCACCTCGGATCCCGATTTTTCGTCCCAAATCCTTTGGGGACCACCGGGGTGCGGAAAAACGTCTTACGCGCGCATCATCGCCAAGGCTAGCGGGCTGCAAAACGTTGCCCTGTCCGGCGTTACAGGAACGACGGCTCACTTTAAGGACGTGTTTCAGCTCGCAGAACGCACGGGAAAAATTGTTTTGCTTGTGGATGAAATTCACCATCTCAACAAATCGCAGCAAGACATTTTTTTGCCTTATTTAGAAAATGGAACCCTTATTTTATTAGGGACGACGACGGAAAACCCGTCCTTTGAGCTTAGGCCGGCTTTGTTATCGCGCTGCAAAGTTCTTGTTTTCTCAAGGCTTTCTGACGCATCTTTGGAACAGCTTTTGCAGCGGGCCGAAACGTTCCTAAAAAATCCTTTGCCTCTCGATCCCACCGCGCGCCAAGCTCTGTGTACCTTTGCAGACGGGGATGGTCGCTATCTTCTCAATATGGTGGAAGTCCTCGCCGCCAAGCGCCCCGACCACGCTCTGAGCGTTCAAGAATTGGAAAATTTTGTTCAAAAACGCAGCACGGTCTACGACCAAGCGGAAGGACACTATAATTTGATCAGCGCACTTCATAAATCTCTGCGGGGCTCCGATGTTGACGCGGCGCTTTATTGGCTCGCGCGGATGTTGCAGGGTGGGGAGGACCCCCTGTACATTTTGCGCCGGCTGATTCGTTTTGCGGTGGAGGACGTGGGACTCGCAGACCCGCAGGCGCTTTTGCAAGCGGTTGCGGCCCAACAGGCGTATGTGTTTTTGGGTTCGCCCGAAGGAGAATTGGCCCTTGCTCAAGCGGTTATTTATGGGGCCCTGGCGCCCAAATCGAACGCTGGGTACGTGGCGTTTAATGAGGTCATGGACGCCGCCCAAAAAAGTGGCTCGTTCCCGCCGCCGAAACACATTTTGAATGCACCGACGCCCTTCATGAAGGAGCAGGGATACGGGAAAGGCTACGCGTACGATCACGATTATAAGGACGCTTTTTCGGGGCAGAATTATTTCCCAGAGGGCATGGCGCCGCAGTCTTTCTACCGCCCCGTGGCGCGTGGGTTTGAGCGCGATTTACAAAAACGCCTCGCCTGGTTCGAGAAGTTGCGCCAAGATTTGAAGGGGAAAGGCTAGGCAGATTCTGGCGCCCTGAATTTTCGCGAACTTTTAACGAAAAACCTCAGGCGTAGGCCCCGTACAGGCATAAGAGTCAAGAAACGCAGAGAGCACGTTTTGCCGCCTTTATTCCTTTTTATCGCTTATTGGTTGATCATTTTGCCATTTTCCCGCAAACATGACCTTCCCTTCTTTGTCGGTGAGGACGCCCTCTCCATGTCGTTTGTCTCCTTCCCAACCCCCTTTGTAAACTTGACCGTAGGCGAATGTTATAGTAAAGATAATTTAAAATCGCCTCAAATTTTAGTATAGTTTTTGGTATAGCGACTGTTTGTTTTGTAGATACGATGGCATACTGTGTAGAGTTCAAAAAAAAGGTATTAGAATTTTGGGGAAGGTATAAAAACACCTTAAGAGAAACGGCAAAAGCTTTTAAGATTTCAACGCATACCCTTAACCTCTGGAAACGCGAGTTTTCTCAAACGGGAACCTTTCAGAAAAGACCCGTCCAAAGGAAATTGTGAAAAATAAATTGTGAAAAATTAAGGGGCTGACACCTGAGATTCTCAACATAACTCTCTTAGAAGCTTTTTTAAATCCTTTAAAAGCATCTTTGGATTGCCGACGTTGAACCGCCACTCACACTCTTTTAGAAACAAGTAAAAATGCTCCT
>BNTO01000112.1 GCA_025996655.1 Alphaproteobacteria bacterium | reverse complement strand
TCAAGAGATATATTGCAAAGCAAGAATCCGACGACACTTTTAAAGTTTGAGACAGAGATTTATCCTCCTAAGGATTCCTTTAGGAGGGAACCCCTACTACCGGCTTTAGCCGGTCAGTCATTGATTTCCCTAAAGGCTCTGTTCCGCATTTCTTACCCTTTTTCCCCATTTTTGCTAGAATTTTCTGTCATTTCCTAAAGAGAAGTTTTATGCCCTTTGTTCTGGTAGGCCTTGGAAATCCAGGTGCTCAGTACGCCCTCACGCGGCATAATGCAGGATTTCTTTTTTTAGACTATTTCGCTCAAACGCTCAACACTCCGTTGTGGCAAGAAAAGTTTCAAGGGCAGGTTACGGCCGTCAAGCACGAAACCTATGGGAATTTGGTCCTCTTAAAACCGCAAACTTTCATGAATTTGTCGGGCCAGTCTGTGGGTGCATGCCTTCGCTTTTTTAAACTTTCGCCTAAACATCTCTTTGTTATTCACGACGATTTGGACTCGCCTTTGGGCACTTGGAAACTTAAAAAAGGAGGGAATCACGGTGGGCATAATGGTTTGCGCCATATTCATAAAACTCTCGCAACAGACGACTACGTGCGATTAAAAATAGGGATCAGCCGGCCAGCGGACAAAAGTCAAGTGATAAATTACGTTATTTCGCCTTTTTCCCAAGCAGAGCAAAAGATTTTGCTCGAAACGTTTGAACAGATTGTTCCTCAAGAAATGCCGGCTTTTCTAGCCGCCCTTCAAGCAAACACCTAGTCTTGCTGCGCGCTTTCGCTGATCCTTATTGTTCCCGTGGACGAATTTTGTACCCCATAATGACAAACAAGCTCGCCAATCCAAACAGCGAAACAATACCACTGGTGACAAAAACGGGGCGAATAGAATCGCCACAGTTGCTCGCAATGCGGCCCATTGTCGAGTCACAAAGCAAGACGGTAATGGCGGATATGACCCAATAAATCCCGAGGCCCGTTCCGCGAAGGATTTCGGGAACAACTTCATTAATAAGGGAGAGGAAAATGTTTTGCGTTGTTCCGTACTGAATGCCCCACAACATAACACCAACAAAAAAGGCAGGAAGAGTGTGGGCCGTAGAAAAAACGAAGTCGGCAAGTCCTAAAGAGACCATACCAAAACAGAGCAACCAATAACGATTCATTTTGTCGGCGATAAGGCCCACAGGATACGAAGAGGCCGCCCAAGAAAGGTTGAAAACCATCATAATGGTGGGCAGAAATTTAGGTTCGATGTGAAATTCTCGTCCATAGAGCATCAGGAACGTCTCGCCCATACGTGCCATCAAAAAAACAAAGTTCACGCTCATAAGTTTCCAAAACGTGCTACCTAGCAACTTAAAGTTTTGGGAATGAAAAGTGGGGCGATATTTGGGGGCGTAACTGGGAACCCCCGCTAGCACGGCGGATTGTCTCATCTGAAGGGGGTCCTTAACTTTAAAAATCAGAAAAATAAAGCCAAAAGTGATAGGAAGCGTCGTGAACTTAAACAAAATTTTGTAGTTGTTCTGCGTTTTACTCATAATAAAAAGCGCCACAACGGCCCCAGAGAAGGATCCCAGCGTGGCGAGGCTCCTTTTTAGGCCATAAGATGCGCCAATACGCTTAGGGGGTGAAATGTCGCCGACAAGGGCGCTGCGCGGGGCGGCTTGCATCCCGTTTCCGATGCGCTCGGCCACTCTTGCAAAAATGACAGGGCCGCAATACATCGAAAAAAGCGCGAGAATGTAGCGCGCGCAAACCACAATGCCATAGCCAAAGACCATGAGTATTTTTCGGCGCTGAAAAATGTCGCTTAAAACACCTGCGAGCAATTTCATAAGATTGGAGGTACATTCTGCAACGCCTTCTATCACGCCAACGTAAAACGTTTTGACGCCCATGACTTCTTTTAAATAGACCCCGCCAAAGGAGTAAACAATCACCGACGCCATGTTTGCGCAAAACATGACGATCCCAATAATCCAAACCATGCGAGGAAGGGCTTGGTCTTGAGAAAAACGTTTTTTATGATCTTTTTCTTGTGAAGATTTTGCCCCTTCTGAAAAACCAGCTCCGCGCATTGCCTAATCTTCCGAATATTTCCATAGGCCTCGAGGTTAGTAGATGAAATCTGTGGCGAAAAAGCAAGAGGAAAACAGAAAAGTTGAAGGTTTCTTTTTTCCTCAGACCCTTGGGGAGAACTTTTTTCGCCTCTTTTTTAAGCGTTTGCTTCGTCTTCTCGAGGTTCGGGCAAAACGTCTTTGAGGATCGCTTGAAATTCTTCTTCAGAAACTTCTTTTTCCTTAACATTAGGAAACGTTAAAATCTTTTGAATAACAAGGTCCTCTAATACAGGAGCAAAAACACTTTGCCAAAAAACAGCGTCTCCCTTGTTTTCTTCAAAAATTTTCCGACGAGCTTTTTCAGGAAACTGCCCAAGATATTCATTAATTCTGTCTTCTTTTTGCTTCGTCGTTAACTTGATATCGTACTCCTTCGCTATTTTCTCAATCAAAAAGGCCAAGCGAACGCGGCGGTGCGACAAGGCCCGATATTCTTCAAGAACTTGCTCATCCGTTTTCCCACGGACTTCCTCGTCATCGATCTCCCTCGCTCTTTTTAATTCAGGGATAAGATACTGTAAAACTTGCTGAAAGTCGCGCTGCACAAGAACTTCTGGAACTTCCATATCATAAGCTGCGGCCAAAAGATCCAAGAGTGCGCGTTTATTGCATGTCAGTAAATCATTCTCTCTTTGGCAGGTTTGAAGTCGGAATAAAAATTCTTTAAAATCCTCAGCACTTATCCCCCCCCATTTTTCAAGAACTTCCTCGTCTAGGCCATGGGGCCCCGTATGATAAACGCCAAGGACCGTTATCCTTAACGTTTTTTTTTTGCCTCTCAATTTTTTTATGGGGAAATCCTGCGGCAAAAGAACGTCTTTCTCAAGCGTCGCTCCCGCCTGTTGGCTCACAAAATCGTCGATAAAATCTTTCAAGAAGCTATTATCCGAAGGATCAATGTCGATTCGGGCCGACTCCACAAGAACAGAAGGTTCCTTCCCCTCGTCAATCAAAGTAAGGGAAGCTTTGATAAAATCGCCCTTTTCTATTTTTTTATCTTTAAGAACGTCCTTCGGAAAAGTATTGCAAATAGACTCGATCTTTTCTTTTGTTGCGTCCAGTGTAAGTGGGCAAATGAGTTTCTCGAAAGGAAGTGTCTCGAATTTTTTAAGATCCAATTCAGGCTCAAACGAAAAAGTCACACGAAAAGAAAAATCTTCGCCACGTTTATAAGACGTAATTTCGTATTCCGGGTTTGTTGCAAGATTAAAGTTTTTTTCTTCAGCGGTATCGGTTACAAAAGACTGAATAACATCGTGCAGCGTGTCTGATTCAGCCTCAGCGAAATAATGCGTGCGAACAACGCTAAGTGGAACTTTCCCTGGACGAAATCCATCTTTATGAACATGAGCGGATTTCCTAACGAGCCACTTTTCTATTTTTTCGGTAATTTCTTTAGCCGAAAAGGTAACCAAAAATTCTGTTGCTACAGACGAAATGTCTTTTTGTTGGACCTGCATAATTTCTATCCTTCTAAAACCAAAAAAATGAGTGCGGTCGAAGGGACTTGAACCCCCAAGGCTTGCGCCACCAGGACCTAAACCTGGCGTGTCTACCAATTTCACCACGACCGCTTAAGAACACTGCATGCAGTTCATTTTACCAAAAGGAGGGCTTTTTCTCAACGGATGCCTTTTTAGAAAAAACGTGGGAAAAAGGAAGATTTTAGGAGTTCTCGTAGAAGGCTACCTCCAGCAACCTTATTTAGTTTTCCTACGAATCAAATGAAACGTAGCAAGGAGCCCGAAATATTTCTATCCGAACGAAGATCTTTGCAAGAACGTTTTAAAACCCAAT
>BNTO01000111.1 GCA_025996655.1 Alphaproteobacteria bacterium | reverse complement strand
AAAGTTTCTGCACCTCCTGAGGCCAGCTTCCGTAACGCTTCTCTTCAAAAGAAAGGACGCATTTTGCGTCGTTGCGAAATTCCGGATGCTGCTTCAAAATGTCGTACAGAACATCCTGATCCCACTCTACTTTTTTTCGAAAATGGGCCACGATAGGCGCGTTTCCGTCCCTAAAATGCGTCGTTCCTGTGTCTTTGCCTTCCTGATTCAAGAGTGTGCGAGCGCGTTCTTCGAACCTCTTTTTCAAAGCCTCACTCAAAACACGTTTTCGCTTATCTTGCGTTTCCAAGACCTCCTTGAGTCTAAAAAACAAATCCGACAACTCGTTAATTTTCAAAGCACTCACGTCCTGAACGCTGGCTTCATCGAGGAAACTTAAAGGGATATGCATGTTGACCTCCCGCGTTGTGGGACTAAAAAATCAGAAGAGAACTCCTCAAAATAGGGGCGTATTTGTTGAATGCTTTGAGACACTTGCGCTCTCGGGATCTTCCAATCTTTGGAAAGTCTGTAAGGAGCCTTCTCCTTCAATTGCTCCGCCACCAAACGCAAGTGACGGGGTAATCGCATGAGCTTTTTTTTGATTTCAAGGGTCCGCTCTTGCTGTTCCCACCCGTCAGGAGCTTCAAGGGTTTCCCAGACACGCTCATCCCAAAGGACTTGAAACTGCTGATTGGGTTTCTTGTGTCGACAATGATTACGGAGAATATTGAAAGATTTTCTTTTTAAAATGCAGCGGGTGAATTGCTGCATTGTGCCTTTTTCGGAATCGTAATTTTGCCAAGATTCGAGCAAGAAAACATACAAATCTTGAAAAAGATCATCCTCCGTTTCTTGAGAAAGAATGGGGTGCCTTTTGAGTTTTTTAGCGGCATATCGAACTAGAGATTCGATAAGGGCTAGATCTTTGGGATGGGTTGGAAACATTGTTCCTCCTTGGGTTTGAGCCTTGTTGTAGGTTCATCATGCCGAGCGGAATCAGGAAGATACATGTAAAGCGAACTTTTTAAAAAATTGAAAAAATGAGGAATTCTGCGGTTTTTGATCAGCCTCTCAGAGGCTGAATTTTCAAAAAGGCCCTTTTTGGGAGCTTGAACACCGCAGAAACACTCATTTCTTTTCAGCCTGAGAACTTTTTTTGAAAATTTTGATTTTTTTTATAGAAAGAGAAACTACGCCAAAGATGAGGATTCATACCAAGCGCTGCTCATAATGGTTCAAGGGATATCTTTCAACGCTATAGGATTGCGTCTCTTCCGAATTTTTGAGTTTTGGTATTAGACCAGGGACAGCGTTGGAAAGGCCTTGGAATGAAAACAATAACCGTCTGTTGTGGAGCTGATCAGCGTATTTTTTGAATACCCCAGAGATTCTGTTCGTTCGCGAATTTTGTTGAGAGGTCTACGAATTTGTTGTTCGGGATCCGTAATAAAGTCCCCTTGTTTCTCCCATTCTTCCGTCATGTGCTTGAGGGACAGGGTTTCATCAGGATGCGCCAAAAACATCTGAAAAAGTTTCCATTGTTTTTCAGCTTGGATGGAAATAAGCCGAACGCCCCCTAAGGTAATAAGATCGGAACTCAAAATAAGCTGAATCAAAAGGGGCTGCGTGCCTTGTTGAACCTCTTTTTGAGGGGCAAGGACATCTTGAAATTGTTTCCTTGCGCAAAGAAAATCAGCCAAAGGAAAGGTCTTAGAAAATGTATAAGATACTAAAAATCGGAAGGGAATTCCATGGGGGTCCGTGGAAGAATACGTGCTATAATCCGTGATAAAGAAAACGACGGGCGAAGAGCCCTGAATAATGCAGTACTTTCCTTCTTCCAGGCGATGCCAAATCAGATTTTGTTCGGTCAGACGATCTTCAAAAAGTTCGAGGAGGACCTTTTTTTGAGGTTGAAGGCGATAAAACGACGTTATCTTTTTTCGAGACTCAGAAAGAAAAAATTCATGACCACAACGAGAGCAGATGATGGGATCTTCTTCAGAATAAGGAAGGGGATTTTTAGAGACCTTGAGAATCTCTTGGCATTCGGGGTCAGGAGCACTTGTATCCCAATAATCATCGGGGTCAACACAAAGCACCGTGTGCTCTTCCATCAGGTGAAAAAAGCCATGGGCTTCCAATTTTTTAGCAACACGAAGCTTCAGATCTTCCGTTTTTAAAATCGGCTTTTCGGGATGCAGAAAAATTTGATACGCCTCTTCCGTTTGAAACAGAGAGGGGTGCAAAAGAGCTTGATGACGTAATTTTTCATTTTTGTAGCAAGGACACCCCAAAATTCTCCCCCCATTGATATAATCGTGATCTTGTTTCGAAAGAAAGGGCTTTGGACGTAAAAAATACGACAAAATGCTTGCCCTGTTGATGAAACAAGAGCGTCACTTTCTGAGATTCAAAGAGGATGGTGAGCTCTTTTAAATCCTCAAGCCTTTCAAGAGAAAACTCGTATTTTTTCGCTAAATCGCCAAGACAAAAATCGAGCAGAGGCATAGAAATTTTTAAAAGAACGTCCTCACAAGCATTGGGCGGTTTGAATTGAATGTCAAAAGCGTAGGGCTTGTGATCTTGGGGCGGTTGATAAAGTAAAGATTGAACAAAGGCTTTCAGAGTTTCAAAAGAAACAAAGTGTGTTACGGGCCGGTATTGAACCGGAATTTTTAGAAAAGCTGAGGCGATCTTTTCTGCTAGCAAAACGCCTATCGTCGCATACGATGTGATGGAAACGTGTTCGCAAGAGCGTGAAAATTTGAGAATAATATCGGTGGGTTTATAGCGGTGGTCGCCGATAGAGGATTGGGGTTTCGTAACAAAAACGCGTTCTCTGGGCTTTCGAAAGAAAAAGAAAATCGAGTGATCCGTTTTTGCAATATGCTGGCAGTAAAGCAAGGGAAGGTCCGGTGATGGAGCCGAAGGTTGAGATTCGGCAAACAAATCGGACGGTTCTTTTGAATTTTTTTGATGCAGCGATCCTAATATTTTTTCCATAGTCTCGAGCGTTGCAAAATCCTCAAAAGATTGTTCGGGCTTAGGATTTTCGGTAACGAGCTTGTAAAGTTTGCTTCCTCGTCTTTGGAGTTTTTGAAAGGACTGAATGCTCTGCAAGGATTCCTTTTGAAACCGATAAAGAGCCATCAGTTGTATCAACCGATCTGACGTTACAAGAGGCGGTTGGTCTCCAAAAGTTGAATCAAAAATATTTTTAACCAGTGCTTGCGATTTTCCTGAAGCAAAATGAGATACGAGGTATTCTTCTTGAAAATCCTCACAATGAGAGAGCAAAAATTGTTTTTGTTCCTGGAAGGAGAGATTCTTCGCGTCTGTTTTTCCCGCCAAGATATAAGCGAACTGATGGGGTTTTAAAGAACGAACCCACTTTGTTCGGTCTTCTTGGGGACCTTCCAAAAGCTCTTTGGCAGGAAGTTCGCAATTATTCTCAAAAAATTGCAATTCCTGCTCGTTCACGGGCCCATTCTTTGCTTAAGGAAGCACACATCAATTCTTCCAAAAAAATGACAACCTTATCAAGGTGGATTCGGAAAATTTTAATAAAATTTTAATATTTTTAAAAAAAACATGAAAAACCCACCACAATTTCCTTTGAAACGGGGAACAATAAGAGATAGGGGGATCTTTTTTTATGAAATCCCTCTTTCAAAAGCGTCATCCTCCTAGCTGAGACCTCATAAACCTTAGGGGGATGACGCTCGACGGCTTCTTTCTCGAAAAACTTTTTTTAAAAAAATCATGAAACGTCCCCACAAAAGGCATGGGAACGGGGAACAAAGAAAGTAGGAGGAACAATTTTTTTGATGGAGGTCTCATGACATTCTTTTTAAAAAACTACAGAATCTACAAGAACCAACTCTTTTATGGCAAAGGCAAAGAGAGGGTTTGGTTGTCCAGCGCTATAACCGTCGCAGCGATCACGCAAAATCAACAGGGGCATTATGGGCGTCTTTTAACGTTCAAGGATGTGCACGGTAAAA
>BNTO01000110.1 GCA_025996655.1 Alphaproteobacteria bacterium | reverse complement strand
ATCTTAAATTCTGCACGGTACTTTGGCTCCCTTTCTCGAAAAACTCTCTTACAACTTTTGCACTTATACCTCTGTTTTCCATCCTGAGTCCCGTTTTTTACAATATTTTCTGCCCCACATCGTTTACAGCATCTCATATTCCCACACAGTTAAAATATTCATATTGGTCAATACTTGACCTTTGTAAGACGGTTTGTCAACAGTCTAACGCCAATGCCCAAAATGAATCAACAACCACTTTTGAAGGTAAAATATCTTTTCTGCGTTTTGTTCGGACTTATTGTTGTTTTGGCGGGGTTGGTTTGATAGAAACGGATTCCAAGAAGGTAGGCGTCGCCTAGGAAAATCCGGTTAAAAATGGGTAAAGTAGAGCCCCCACAAGCCTTTCCCCCTCCCCCATAGGCGGCATATTTTTTTTGTGATCTAATGGAACAGGGGGGAGGGGGATATGGGAATTTTTCTATATGCTTGTAAAAAGCTTCATTTTTACATTGTTTTTTGGCTTCCTTGGGAGTTTTGGCGTAGTAGAGGCCTCAGAAAGCGAGGATGCCGCCTCCGCCCTAGGTGTGTCGCCTACGTTTCAAAAGGAACTTGACGATTTAAACTCCCTCTTGGAGGGGTGTCATATCGCGTGGCAAAATCAGAACAAAATGGTTTTTACACGCGTTTTTTCTCTTTTCCAAAACGGTTTTTTTCATTTTGCTCCTCAACTTGAAAAGATTCTTACGGAGGATTCTCTTGAAAAATATGGCCCCTTATTGGCGCAATATGTTCTATCCCTGTGGTTTTATAGCCCCAAGGTCCCTGGGGCTTCCCTAAAAAGTCTTACGCAAAGAAATTCAAAGGAAGCGCAGGAATTTTCCAAAAACTGTCCTCTTGTCGGTCCTATCCTGCAATTACTTTTTCAGGCAAACAACCTTGCGGCCCAGCATCCTTCTCTTTTGTTCGATGAAGAAGATTGTACTCTTTTGGCGCACCGCTTGGTGCAAGATAAAATTGTTGAAAATGTTTCGTCCGCTCAGTTTATTTTAAAGGTTTGTCATTTCCGAAAAACGTGGAAGCGTTTTCATGAGGAGCATCGTCTCCTCAAAAATAAAAATACGTCCTTTCCGAAAAAAGATGTTCCTTTTACGGAAAAAGGCTTTTCTCCGGGCAGTGTCTTGTCTCAAAAGCCAAGTGATTCTCTCGTCACATTCGTTCATCCTTTTCAGAAAGTAAGATCTCAGACTTTGCAACAAAATTTTTCTCAAGAAGCCAATCCTGCCACAGAGTTTTCAGGGGAAGGATCCGTTCCTAACAAAGCGTTTTCTTTTTCTTCAACAGGAAAAAGGGAGGGAACTCCACAAACATCGCAAAGGAATTTTTCTCAAAGCCAAGAACTTATGTGTCGTGCAAACGAGGTCTCTCCGTTTTTAGAAGGCGGGGAAAAAGGAGCAAAGGACTTCAAGGGGGGGGAAAGAGATCCTTTCTCTTCTCAGCAAAATTTAGGGGACGCCTCCTTAAGGCAGCAAGGGGCTAAAATATCGTCTCAAGAAAATGGACTGGACCTCGTGTTTGAGGGGAAGGGAGAGGCAGTTTGCCTTACCTCTTATGATATAACCTCAAAAAACGCGCCCCTGTCTTCTTATAATGCCGATGGCATTCTCCTGGCCCTTGCCTCGCAAAACGAAAGCGCAAAATCTTACGCTTTTGCTCATTCTTTCCTAGAACAAAGCCGCTAGACAAGACGACATTCGAAATCTCGTTCCTTTCTGCGCGAGGAACGCTTCCCACACCTTCCTAAGCTTGCGTCCTCATCTGACTTCCTAACGTTTTTTCTAAGTTTTCTTCTTTCAAATCCAAAGGAACTCCGTTAAATCCAAAAGCTTGAACTTTATTTTTCTGAATCCATTCAACCGTAACTTCAACCATAACCTTTGGCTTTAACCGCCGCTTGATTCCCTCGCGCGATTGCTGGAGTGTTGGCAATTCGACCGTACGCTTGTCTTCTACGCGAACAACGAGAATCTGCGCATTCACTTCAATAGGCGTTAATAATATGGTTGCCTTGGGCGCTTTCATAACCTTTTCCGCCAATTCCGAGGATAGAAGCGTCATTTGAGACTTTTTCAAATAGCCCATTTCGCCGTTTTGATCTCGGAATCTTTGATCGGAGCAATATTCTTCCATCGCTTTGTCAAAATTTTTCCCGCCTTTGATTTCGTTGATAACCTTCGTGCCTTCTTCGACGGACTTCACAGGAATAACCTTAAGGCGCGCTTCAATTTCGTCTTTGTCTTGTTTACTTATAAAGTCTTCATATTCGCTTTTCACGCGCGCCGCTGTAATGCGTGTTTCCGCCTCTTGCTCTAAAAACTCGTGAGAAATCCACAAAAACTCAGATTCTTTCATTTTCTTCTTGACTTCAGGCTTCTTTGCGACATCCGACATTTTGACGGCTTCCTTCAAGAAATACCGGTTGAGATACTCGTCAATGGCAGTAGTATAAATTTCATAAGGGGGCAAACCGCTGAAAGTCGAGGGGTTTTCCTTAATAAATTCAGAAATCTGCTGGAATGTTACAGACCGTTTTTCGCCAATACGCGCCACAACAAAATTTTCCGTCAGTTTGTCGAGCTTCTTTTCTTTTTCGATATCGTTTTCCTCGGGGGCCACTCCTTTCTTTTTGCGTCGCACTTCTTCGAGCCGCTCCTCTAATTCTTTGTGAGGAATAACGGCGCCGCTTGGATCATACATGACGACTTTGTATTCCTTGAAAAGCTCGTCAACCTTCTGCAAGGCAAAGCGCTTCATAAGAATACTTTTGATCCGGTCTTCAACCTCTTTGAGAGGCTTCGGAGTTGATTTCCTTTTCTCTGTGACAACTAAAACGCTATAACCTGTCTTGGGAGTAGAAATAGGAGAGCCCACAACTTGTCCTTCGTGCGTTGCCATAATATCCGCTTCGTTTTCTTTGGGGAGCTGAGCTTTCCTAAAATATCCTAGGAACCCCTCTTTTTCGAGCGTTTTTCGGTCGAGCGAAAGTTTTTGTTGCAAGTCTTTAAAGGATTCTCCGGCGTTAACTTTCTTAATAATACCTTCGGCTTCTTCTTTCGTTTTGACCAAAATGTGTTTGAGGCCAAGCTCATCCTCGGGTTTAAAATCCTTCGTAAGCGAAGCATACTGAGCTTCAATAGAGTCTTTTGTAATCTTTTTCTTCCCTTCTTGGTCCAAATAGCTTTGCTGTAAAATATTGTCTCGTAAGTCTTGAAGTTTCTTAAGAGTGGCCTCTTGCTTGTCAAACCCAGAATTTTTTGCCATCATGCACGCCAATTTTTCTTGGATCATCACGAACAAAACAAGATTGTAAAGCTGAGAAAATGGCAGGCCCTGAACACTTCCTGGAAGCATTTTAATGCGTTTAAAAACGTCCGCCTGAGAAAGTGAGGAACCGTCGGCAAAAGTGGCCGCCACCTTGTCGGCTTCTCCACCCCCCGCCTTTTCACCGGCAGCTTTCTCCTCGGCTTTGTTCGGTTTGGGCGCGGCTTCCCCGTCGGTTGAGTTTGACTCCTCTCCTACAGGGTTAGACTCTTCTGCTTTGATTTCTTCCTTTTTTTTCTCTGCAACGTTTTCAGAAGTCGTAGCGTCGGACACAGACTCTTTGTTTGCGGACTTTTTCTGGTGCTTCTTTTCAGCATCATCGCAACCTGTATGGAAAATTAATAACGCGCATGACGCGAGCAAAAGTCTATGGAACATCATTAAAAAAAAGTTTATGAAAAAGAACCCTTACTAGGAATATACGGAACTTTCTTGTAAATATCAATTTCTTTATTGTGTTGACGATCTAGGGCTTTTTAATTCTCCACATCCATTTTAACACCTTCTATGAAACCGATCTCTCGAAAACAGAGACCCACCCCTTCAACAGCCAAGTGCAACACCGTCCCCTAAAAAAGAATCCTTGAAAAAAGGCCTCGGCATTTCCTGCTCGATTTGTATCCTTTTTCTCTGCTTTCTCTGCTCGTTCGTTATTTTTTCGTCTT
>BNTO01000109.1 GCA_025996655.1 Alphaproteobacteria bacterium | reverse complement strand
AGGAATTTCGAGACGAATTGCCTCCGTCGTTCGGGCGTTCCTGTGGTAAATCTGTCTCCTAAAGCCTCCTTCCACACTTCATAATCTTGCTCAAGAATTATACAACAAGAATTTGGGACTAGACATATCTAACGGTGATAAGTTTGTAGGAAACTTGGTGAATGGGCAAAGGGACGGAGAGGGAATTTTGACAGATAAGGAAGGAAGAGAAATCATTAAGGGGATCTGGGAAAACGATGAAATCTATAAAGGAGAGGTTAATAGTGAGGGACAGCCTCATGGAAAGGGCGTTGAAGTGAGGAACGAAGAAAGGTATGAGGGAGATTGGGTGAATGGCTTAAGGGAAGGCAAGGGAACTTTGACATCATTTAACGGGGGGAAGTACGTTGGAGACTTTGCAAACAATCTTAGGGAAGGACAGGGTGAAATAACATACAACAATGGATACGCGTATGACGGACAGTGGAAAGAAGATAAACATGAGGGAAAAGGGACTATGACATATCCTAACGGAGAAAAATACGAGGGTGATTGGGTGAATAATAACAGGCACGGAGAAGGGACCCAGACGGATCAGGAAGGGAATATCAACTATGAGGGAAAATGGAAGGACAATAATTCTGAAAATATTGAGAAACAAGAATAGAGGCGGCGACCTTAAGAGGCTTCGTCGTGTAATGTCAAGGACAGATTGATAAAATGGTGAAATTATTCCTTGCGCGAAAGCGGTAAAATTTGTCACTCTTCCTATAAGGAATTTCGAGCGTCGAATTTGCAAAATTTATGAACATTACTTTTATCTTAGCCGATCAAACAGAAAAAAATGTGGCTGCCTCCGCGGGGGAAACCTTGCTGGATGTGACGCAAAACAACGACATTCCCATTTTTAGTGCCTGTGCGGGCGTTGGCGTTTGCGGGAGTTGTGTGGTGAAACTGGACCCAACGCGCGCCAACCAAGTGCCTCCGCCGCAAGAGCAAGAGCTCGACGTTTTGGACATGTTCCAGCACGATGAGGCCGTACGCTTGGCGTGTCAACTCACGCTGACCGATGAGTGCGACAACTTGCGCGTTATTTTGATTTAGAAGTTGTCTTCATGAAATTAAAAATGGTATTTTTTGCGTCAAATCCGTTGCTTGTTCCTCACGTATGTTTAAGTACGCTCCGGACCTGCGCTGTGTTTTTCCTAAGAAACCCTCATTTTAAATTGCAGGAAGATAGCTTCTTAGTTTGTTTTTCAAAATGAGCCAAAATCATGCCGCAGCGCCTTTTGCCGCTTCCCTCGCAGGAGGATTATTCTCTTCACAAATGGGTTGTTTCTGCGTGTAATGAAGTCGCCTCGCGATGGGTTTTAAGGGGGCCGGCGGAGGACAATCCGCGGATGGCCTGCTTTTGTGGTGCGCCGCAATCGGGAAAAACGCATTTAGCGCATATTTTCGCGCATTCTTACCAAGGTCTTTTTGTTGCGCAGCCCCCAGACGAAAGCCCGCGATTTTTTTTTGAAAAATACCACACTTTTTCGGTTTTCGCTTTTGATGATATTCAAAATTTCATGGAAAGGTGGCTGTTTGAAGCGTTTAATATGTTAAGGGAGGGACCGGTTTCAGTTTTGTTTGTTTCTGCGTTTCCGCCTTCTTCGGATATTTGGCTTTTGAAGGATTGGGCCTCGCGCTTGCGCTCTTTGCCTTTTTTACCGCTGGAAAATCCGGACGACGAGCTTTTAGCGAAAGTGATGAAAAAGCGTTTGGAAGATTGTGGCGTGCGGATTGAAACAGACGCTTTACGCTCTTTGCAACAGCATATCCCGCGGACTTTTAGCGCGATTCAAAAGTGGACCCGCATCCTTGACGAGGCCTCGCTACGGTTTTGCCGGCCCATCACCCGTGCGTTTATTCGCGAATTGGTAGCGGAGGTTGCGTCGGATTCTGATGCGGAGTTCCCTTTAGATTTTGACAATGTCGCAGACTAACAAAAAGCTTGCATTTAAAAAAATACCATCATATGATGCAGTAATGTTTACGGGGTGTCTCCTGTTCATTTCCCGCCTTTGTTGCGCAGGAAAGAAGGCCGGGGGCTATTTTTAGGAAGGGAAAAATGAAAATGATCTTGAAGTATATAGGGATAGTTTGTATCGGAGGGGTACTGATAATTGGGGTGGAAAGGGGCGTAAAAAAGAACGCATATTGTCCCGTAACGATTAGAAATATGAAAATATAAGAGATGCTTCTCAGCACAGTATAAGTTCTATAAGCGTAAGTGTCGTGTTTTAGCATTCGAAGGGTATCCATCCTTCAATAGCTGTAATTATCTCGACCTCTGCGAATGGAGTCGCCTCTTCTGCCTCAAAAAACGTAAGTCCGTTATCTTCATCTTTTTCAGTTTCAACAAGATTGCCTTGCACAATTGCTTCGGGTTCATCTGCTTCTTCTTCAGCGCAAGCAAGTACCTCAAGTTCTTCGGGGGCATCAAACTCGCGTCTAATCTCCGAAACCGCATGGTCATATACACGTTCTTCTTCGCATAAGGAAAATACAACAGCTTCTCCTCAATCCTCTCCTACGCAGACGTTTATTACCGCTATCGAGACACATGCAAACGACCTACGGAAACCCATAGACGGTACAAGATACAACGTAAGTGCGGCTGTCCGAGAATTGGGCACCGAAACACTGAAAAACCAAGAAGCCTTAAAAAAAGAATTGCTTCGTTTGGAAGAGGAATTGAATTTTTTAGATGCTCGCGTAGTTTTTCTTGAAAGCGTAATCCAAAACCTAATAAGCCGGAACCCCAGCCAGACGCGTTTGAATGCCGTGCAAGAAGAATTGAAGACGACATACAAGGATCACAAGAGTAAGGTAACTTCTGTGACAAAGTGTTTGAAGTCGGTAGAAACAAAAAACCGCCCTAATTCGGGGGTGAATACTGGGAGCTCACAGGATACTTCAAACTCTGCTCAACATTCTCCGGTCGTGTGTTTTTTGGAACTACAGGGGCCGATGATTTTTACGTTAAGGATCAGCCCGAGGCAACAAAACGGCTCAAAGAAAAGGAAGACTTAGCGGAGAGACGATATGATGAGTTGAAGGCAAAAAGGATTTCTTTGATTGAGAATATAGATACCAAGGGAAATAAAGTCAGAGAATTAGAGATCGAAAGATCGATACTAGTTGAAGCGTTAGAAAAATCATGAACTGATGCCAAAACATTTTGTCTGCCGTATATTTTTCTTGGGGCTGACACCTAACATTTGTATGTTAAGGTGCGCGTATGGACATAAAACCTTGCAAATTGAGCAAAAAAGGACAGCTAAAATTAATGGAGTTTTTTGTTGCAGGAACGACAGCTAGAACAGCGGCAGAATGGGTTGGTATTCACAGAAATTCTGCAATAAGATTCTTCCATAAATGACGGGGAACGATTGCATTCAAACAGCAAAATCATATCGAGCAATTTTGTGGGAAAATCGAACGTGATGAGTCTTATTTCGGTGGAGTTAGGGAAGGAAAACGAGGTCGCAGAGCTGCCGGGAAGGTTCTTGTTTTTGGAATATTGAAAGAGGCGGAAATGTTTACACGGAAGTTATAGATGACGCAAAAAAGTCAACGTTGATCCCCATTATAAAAGAAAAAGTCATGCCCGATTCCATCGTTTATACGGACAGTTTTAAAGCTTATCATGCCTTAGATGTGTCAGAATTTAAGCATTATAGGATGAATCATACACAATTCCTTGCGGATAAATACAATCCTATCAAGGAAATGGAAAACTTTTGGAACCAGGCCAAAAGGCATTTAAGGATATTCAAGGATATTCCTAAGGAGTATTTTTACTTGTTTCAAAAGAGTGTGAGGGACGGTTCAATGTCGGCAATCCAAAGATGCTTTTAAAGGATTTAAAAAAGCTTCTAAGAGAGTTATACAGAGAATCTCATGTGTTAGGAATTGTTACCAAACAAAGTGGACGTGTCACCTTCCTATAGGTAAAAGGACATAGTTTCCTTCACCATGAAAATCATCACGGCATATATTAACGGCTTCGCGTTCGCTATCGGTGACCTTGCG
>BNTO01000108.1 GCA_025996655.1 Alphaproteobacteria bacterium | reverse complement strand
CCTCCCTCTGCATACCGAGTAGGGATCAAAATCTATTTAACAAACTCGAAAGTCTCAGATCAGCTACAGATTCGCCTACTCTCCGTGGCAGTTTTAGCTAATTCCTGTCACATGTGAAACATACAAGATCTAGTTGGTCGCAAGTATGACGGTCGGGGGAAGGATGGAAACTGGGATGGGACGGGAGCTTACACGACCCTCTTTAGCACGTATGTCGGCGACGGGGCGAATAACACGAAGAACGGAGAGGGCGTAGAAACATTGCTACACGCGGGCGTATATGAAGGTACTTGGAAAGACGGTCAACGGTACGGTAAAGGAACGCATACAGCGCTTAACGGAAGCAAGTATGTAGGAGATTTCGTGAGAGGTCTACGGGAAGGAAATGGCGTCCTGACATGTTCCGACGGCTACAAGTATGAGGGAGAATGGAAACAAGGACAGCCAGATGGTAAGGGGTCTTGTATACTGGACGGGGGTATGTACGTGGGTGATTGGGCCAATGGCTTACTAGAAGGTCGCGGCGTCTATACTTATCCCAGTGGAGATGTTTATGATGGGCCATGGCTCCGAGGGAAAAGACACGGAGAAGGAACTTTGACAAAGGCTGACGGAACGGTTTGGAAAGGGACTTGGCACGAAGGAGTTTTAATAGGCGCATTACGCCCCACCTCTTAAGAAGCGTTTTGCTGCGAACTTGCTTACGTTTTCGCGTTTCACTTTTACAGGCTTACCGTCTTCGCCAATCTTTGCCCCAGCCACGTATTGCGGTTCATGATTTTGTTATTATTCACGGCCGCGAACAAAGCTTTCTGGCTTCCGATGACAACCACAAGTTTTTTCCCGCGTGTTATTCCCGTATAAATAAGATTGCGCTGCAGCATGATAAAATGCGACATCACTAAGGGAATGACGACGACGGGATACTCCGAGCCCTGACTTTTATGAATAGAAACCGCGTACGACAACGTGAGATCCTCCAAATCCAACGCTTCATAAGGCACAGCTCTCCCGTCCATCGTCACCGTTAAAGCGTTATTTTCCGCGTCTATCCTTGAAACAAGGCCGATATCGCCATTGAAAACGTCTTTGTCATAATTATTCCGAATTTGCATCACTTTATCGCCCAAGCGATAGTGAACGCCGCTGCGCACAAGCTCCTCGCACCGCGGATTGAGGGCGTTTTGCAAAGCATCATTCAGATTTTGCGTCCCCACAATGCCCCTGTGCATAGGCGTGAGCACTTGAACGTCCTGAACGGCGTCGTAGCCAAAGGTTTGCGGGATTCTGTGTTGGACCATTTTGATAATTTTTTCGCATACTTTGTCTTGGTCGTCTTCCTCAAGGAAAAAAAAGTCCGTTCCGGGCGCATTGCTGATGTCGGGGGGGTGGCCTTGAATAATGTGGTGCGAATTGACAATAATCGTCGATTGTCGCGCTTGCCGAAAAATTTCGTTGAGTTCAACAACTTCAACCGCTGCCGAGCGAATAATATCCTTTAAAATGCTACCGGCCCCAACGGAAGGAAGTTGGTTGATATCCCCCACCATAATAAGCGTGGCGTGCGCGGGGACAGCTTTGAGGAGGTGGTACATCAGGAGCGTATCCACCATGGAAACTTCATCAAGAATAAGGAGATCGCAATCAAGCGGATTCTCTTCGTTCCTTACAAATTCCTTGCTAAACGTGCTCCACTCGAGGAGGCGGTGAATGGTTTTCGCTTCATGGCCCGTGGCTTCTGACATGCGTTTGGCGGCGCGGCCTGTTGGGGCGGTCAAGTGAATATGAGAGGTCAGACAGGAAAAAATTTCCAAAATAGCTTTTGTAATGGTCGTTTTCCCTGTGCCGGGATTGCCTGTGATCACCAAAAGTTTATGTGTAAGAGCTGTTTTCACCGCTTCCATTTGTTTGGCAGCCAGCATGATCGACAATTTCTTTTGGACCCACGTCAGGGCAGTGTCCGGCTTCACCGATCGCGTGCGTTTGGGCGCATCGCGAAGTTTTTTGAGTTTTTCCGCCACATTGACTTCGGCGCCGTGGTAGCCGGCCAAGAAAACGCCATAGATGGCCCCCAGCGCCTCTACGACAATTTTGTTGGACGCTTCCAAAAATTTCAACGCATTTTTGAGGAGATCCTCTTCCGTTTTCAACATATTTTTTGCTTTTTGCAGAAGGTCTTCGTAAGGGTAATAAACGTGCCCTTCGGAAGTGAGCTCTTGCAAAACGTACAAAATCCCGGCCTCAGCCCTTAAAGGTGACGTTTCGTCAAACCCTAATTTTTTCGCGATCTGATCGGCCACAAGGAACCCTATCCCAAAAATATCTTGGGCAAGACGATACGGATTGTCCTTGACAATCGTAATGGCATCATTTCCATATTTTTTGTAGATTTTTGTTGCGTACCCCGTGCTGACGCCGTAGGATTGCAAAAAAATCATGACCGTGCGAATTTCTTTTTGCTCTTGCCAGGCTTGTTCAATCATGCGGATGCGGTGGAGGCCCATGCCTTCCACTTTAAGGAGTTTTTCCGCGGATTCTTCAATAATATCCAACGTTTTTTCGCCAAAAAGGGCGACAATTCTTTTAGCCATGGCGGGGCCAATGCCCTTGATGAGGCCGGATCCCAAATATTTTTCAATGCCTTTGATGGAAGCGGGTACCGAACAAGAACAAAAAGAAACTTTAAACTGTTCGCCGAATTTGGGGTGCGACATCCATTCGCCTTGCATCGTGAGGACGGCCCCTGGAGAGGGCGACGGAATATTCCCCACAATAGTCACCAGGCCTTTGGTGCCGGTCACTTTGACTTTGGCAACGGTGTACCCGCTTACTTCATCTTCGTACGTGATGCGTTCGAGTAACCCTTTGAGCTCCACAAGCTTTTCGGGAATGGGATCTTTAGAATGCGAAGAAAGAGCCATAGAAAAAAGGGAGGACAAAACGGGCCTGCTCCCAATTTTACGCGATTTCAAGAGAAAAAAAAGATTTTACTTGCTGCCCGACACATCTTTTTTGTGACAAAGAAATGCTGATTTCATTTTTTTTGTTGTTGGTAAGAGTGGGTATTAAAAAAAATTGATTTAACAGAAAACAAGCATCTTCATACGCCTATTGGGATAATTTTTGTGATTTTTTTATGCAAATTCGTTTTCTTCTTCTCTTCGTTGCCTTTTTGTGTGCTTTCGGGAGGGTGTATGCGTCGCGCTTGAGCGGCTCAGTTGTTCAGTTGTTTACAAAGGGGACACCGGATTTAAATCAGGATATGAAATGCAGGACATGTTTGCGCAACGACTAATGGACCAGGAAAAACAAAACAAGAGCAAAAAAAGCCGGAGCCCCCTTACCCGTAATAGCTTAGAACTCGAGTCCAGTCATTACTCAAGTTTTCAACCAAAGCCCGACCGCAACCGCTCCTGCGCTGACAGCCAGGTTGGTGCGTCAGTCGGTTCCGCTAGTGTGTCGCTCTATTAACAGTTCGAGCAGCTTCTAGACGCTAGTTTTGCCGCATACGACAGCTTGGGCGGAACCTTGTCGGGCCCTCTGCAAAAATCTTCCAAGCCTGTGTTCGAGGTTATAAGAGAGACCCTAGATTGCGGAGCTGGAGAGAAATAATAAGATCACCGACCAGGGCCGCACCTGGAAATCGTGGGCAGACCCCGTAAGATTTGGTATTAAAAGACGATAGCTCGCGCTGGTTCCGACACTGCAAGGGGGCTTATACTTGGGCTAACAGAGTAAAATACGAAGGATTTTGGCGCGGAACGCCAAGGGGCGAAGGGACCATGATATTTCCAGACGATAACTGGGTTAGAGCAACGCTTTGGAATATTTTTAAGATGGGCGTGAAGCTGGTGTCTAGTCCCAAATTCTTGTTGTATAATTCTTGAGCAAACTCCGTCGACCCTTTCCCCATCTTTTTAGCAACAAATTCTACGGGGGTAAACCCTTTTATCGCCTTCAATCTTTTCCCCAAGTTATAGGCATTGATAAAATCTTTGAGAGTTTTAATTAAAAGATAGATGCTTTATAATGTGCCCGAGGAACATTGGAAAGGGTACAAGAGATGTGTTGCAAGAAATGCAGAAGTGATTTCGTCGTAAAAAATGGATTTGTTCGAGGAAA
>BNTO01000107.1 GCA_025996655.1 Alphaproteobacteria bacterium | reverse complement strand
ATAAATACAATCCTATCAAGGAAATGGAAAACTTTTGGAACCAGGCCAAAAGGCATTTAAGGATATTCAAGGATATTCCTAAGGAGTATTTTTACTTGTTTCTAAAAGAGTGTGAGGGACGGTTCAATGTCGGCAATCCAAAGATGCTTTTAAAGGATTTAAAAAAGCTTCTAAGAGAGTTATAGAGAGGATCTCAGGTGTCAGCCCCATATAATATTATCGTTCCCACTTTAGGTTGAAAGGCCAAACTCCCGTGGAGTATTTTTCATCTCAGGACGCTCTCGTACCATCTCCAATCTTGTGAACTTACACCGTCGACTTTTTTCTAGACAAAAGCCTCCTCAGCGGCCTATAATCCCTACATGACGCGGGGTAGAGCAGTTTGGTAGCTCGTCAGGCTCATAACCTGAAGGTCGTTGGTTCAAATCCAGCCCCCGCACCCAAGCCGTTCCGGGGAGTCGCGCCCAAAAAGGGGTTGTTTGCTTGGCGTTGGAGTTGTTTTTAATAGCGCTTAAGCCATTGAATCCCCACTTTTGAGGAGCTCTTTTCAGTACCAACATCGGCCTCCACACCCAATTCCGGCGTGAGATCAAACCGAACCGTCATTTTGCTTTTGTTTTGAGAAGAGAGGTCTTGGTTCAAGAACACCTTTGCTCTTTTAAATTGTTTTCCAATCCGCACACTTTGAGTTGTTTCGCCATTTGCTAAATTCTGCGTTTCGACAACTTCAAAGGAATCAAAAAGAAGAGCGCGTCGCAACTTCTCAAAAAAGCCGAAACTTCCCTGCAACATTTGCGAAGATACCGCGCGTACCTGCAAATTTTGGTTGGCCGACAACCCCTGTAGCCCTTGCTGGAACAAAATCAGTGACAAAATCTCTTCATTGGCCAAGGGAGGATGGGACCTTAAACGAATCTCAAGGTTCGAGACCCGTCCCAAAAGCGTGGCAAAAACATCCTTTCCACTAATAGAGGCATTAAGCGTCACATCCAAATACGGATCATTCAGCGCCGTTTCATCGTAGAGAATCACGCCGTTTTTGGCGGTCATAATCTTTCCAAACAAATTGTAAAAATTGCGCTTGCTTTTATCCAACTCCAAACTCCCCACCAAATAAGCATCATCAATACAGCCGCGCGCCCAAATCTGCCCCTTGAGGGCACAGGCTAGGCCTTTGTCTTTCACGCGAGTGATGCCCCCCGTTCTCAAAAGAACGTTCATGCTAAAGCGCGAAAAACGCTTGGTGGTGGAGGATGTTTTTTGAGGGACTGCCAAAATTTCTTCGCCCGAAAAAGAAATTTTCTTTCCATTTTCAAAAATAAGAATTTCTTCAGGAGGCTCTTCAAGCGGCGCCTCGGTTTTTTCAGCAATGTCCACAACAAGATGATCCAAAACAATGTCGCCCGTAACCATCGTTTGCGTCGATCGCCCGCTGACGGGACCTTTCATAGACACGATGCCGCTCGCACGCGCTTTGGTAAGGGAGCTGTAGGCGACTTGCAAATGGTTGCAATGTAAAGAAAAATCAAGCTCGGGAACAAGGGCGCCCTGCGGCGAAAAAAAACGAAAGAAACCGCTTCCGCCCGCGTATCCTTGCGGGGGGGCATCAATCGGGAACGTGTTCGCCTCGCGCGTTTTTTTGCTCAAAGACGTCCCATCCGTTAGGCGGATTTCCTTCATTTTGAGGGCGTTTTTTTGGCCCACAGCATGAATAGAAATATTTTTCAGAAAAATGCCGTTGCTCGCATTTTCATACAAACCGCGCACCAGCTGAAATGTCCCCGCCACATCCGGATTTTTCAAATCGCCCGAAAAGTGCAGGTTCATCGAAACATCCCCAGAAATCACATCCCCCGTGCTGAGAAAAATAGTAATCGGCGTCAAAGTAAGATCTCCTTGCATGGCACCTTGCACGGAAACTTTATGCGCAGCCTCCCTTTGATCAAGAGGGACCTTGGGCGGCGACGTTTTGAAAATGCCCGCAAACAAATCCGAGAGCGAAGGCGTTTGCGGAGAGATAGCGAAAGACGCTTTTAAAATTTTGTTTTTGTCCGTAAGGATTTGAAGGGTAGAAAACGAAAGCCCCGCTGCGGACAAAACGCCTTCCCCTTTCGTAGATATTTTTAAAGTTTGACATTTGGACGCACCGTTTTTCTTTGCTTCTCCGTCTTGAGGGATCAAAGAAAATTTAAAAGATGTTTGCGTACCGTTTTCGCCAAAAAGCGTTTTGCCTTGCAGGTCAAACGCGCCAAAATAAAGGCTTTTATTCTCCGAAAAAAGCTGAATCCTCCCTAAAGTCCACGCGTTAGGAAAGGACGCGCCCTTGTGAAAAGAAAAATCTGTTGTTTTAAGCGTGTAAGGCCCCCACGAAACCAGCACCGGACTTAGGCGCCGTTCCGCGCCCTTCCACTGCAGGGGCTGGATGAGGAGGGGGCGCTTTTTCAAAACGCCTTGAATTTTCTCTAGGGCTAAAATATTTTTCTGCACAAAACCTTGACACAAGATGTGATCCCCCGAGGCCGGCCCTGAGGAAGGAAAGGTTTTCTGTGGATTATACGTAGCCGAAAACTCCACTTTCTTAGGCGAAACGTGCTGCACATAAAGAACGCCGAGCTTTTCAAACGTTTCTTTTTCGTTCGTTTGTTTTTTTTCAAAGGCTGAATTTTCCGGGATGTTGGGGCCCCTATCTTTTTGAGAAAAGTCAACACAAAAAGTACAAGAATCAAAAAGAGAAAATTGTCCGCAAAAACACTTTTTCTCTGTTGGGAAAAAGATTTGGCCTTCCATGATTTTCGTGAAAGGGGGCGGAGTCGGAGAGGGCTCGGCCGCATCCTGGAGTGGCGTTTTTTTATCCTGAGTTTTATTTTGGGGTTTATCCTGGGCTAAGGCCTTCAAGAAAGCAGGGATCGCTTCAGGCTTAAAAGAAACCTGCAACGTACTGCGTTTGCGCACGCCTTCCTGCTCAAAATCCAGATCCGCCTTGATTTTCAATTGTTGCTGCGTTCCAGAAGCGCCCCCCTGAAGCGTGAACGAAGACGTGCTCCCCTTTTTTTGTTCAAAAAAAATCTTGTAGGCGTTTTTCGCTTTAGCCTTTGAATCTTGGCCTATGCGCAAAAGGTAAGTTTTCTCTTGACAAACGAGGCTTCCCACAAAAAAATCCTTTTCCGTCTCGTGAGGCGCGAGCGTCAAGCTTAAAGGTCCCGGCAGCCCCGAAAGATTAATTTCGGGGAGAAGAATCGTATCAAAGAACTTCAGAAAAGCTAAAGACTGCGTTTGCCGCACCATACGAACATAAATTTCCGAATAATCTTGAAAAAGAACATTCGTAACCCTGGGTTCGGACGGCTGAGGCGGAAGGCTTATCCTAACTTTTTCAGGTTTCACGTGAAACATGAACGTATGCCAATTTAGGGAAACCTTGATGTTTTGAAAAGAAAAGGCCTGTGTGGGGTTGCGGATTTCGAGCAAATCCGTCTGAAAAGAAAATGGAAAAACGCCTGTGATAGGTTTCAGCGTAAGAGTGCTTTGAGGAAGACTTTTTTGGAGAACATACTGAACCAGCGCCGTGGGCCCGTTAAGTTTTAAAACCAAAACGTAAAGAAGAAGGAAAAACCCGCAGGCGGCAAAAATCCAACGAAAGGGATGAAGGAACGCTTCTAAAAAACGGAAAAAAACAGAAAAGGAGCCGCGCTGCACGTACTTGCTTTTTTCCCAAATCGCCTAAGCCCATTGTATCGGAATTTTGAGTGAAAAGAAGGATTGAGGGGAAGGAGCTTTTGCGGGTCTTCCGCAACATTTTTAAGAAATTTTTTTGACACTGCCGAAAAACGTTTGGGATTTCCGCAGGGAAAAAATCTCAAAAAGAGACAACTGCATAACTTTTTTGTAGGGCTTTTTCCTAAAAAACAAAAAAGAATGAATCCTCTTCAAGCTTTAATATAATACGATATATTTTTATGCGTTATGGTGGGCATGATGTTGTTGGGAGACATTTAGCCGATTAGTTGGTAAACTTTAAAATAAATTAGACCTACTTGCGAAAGTCAAAAAAACTAAAGCACGGTGATAATGGGGGGTGTTTGGGTACTATTTGTCTAGTCCCAAATTCTTGTTGTATAATTCTTGAGCAAACTCCGTCGACTCTTTCCCCATCTTTTTAGCAACAAATTCTACGGGGGTAAACCCTTTTATCGCCTTCAATCTTTTCCCCAAGTTAT